>JBBATT010000158.1:0-5802 GCA_040398605.1 Chakrabartia sp. | reverse complement strand
CAGGTCAATGCCGAAGACACCGCCCTCATCTCCCGCGTGCAGGAAGGGATGGCGAGCAAGACCTTCTCCATGGGCCCGCTGTCCGACAAGGAAGTTTGTCTGAAAAGCTTCTGCCGCAAAATGCGCGAGATCATTCCCGAAGCCCGGCTGGACCAGCAACCGCCTGCCGGGTGGAGCTATAAATAGAACAACACCTGCCCGTCTGGGCTGAGCTTGTCGAAGCCCCGTACTTCTTTCCTTGCGGTGAAGAACAAAAGAACGGCCCTTCGGCAGGCTCAGGGCAAACGGTGGCGGGAACAATCGGACGGAGGAAAAGAAATGACCAAGAAATATGATGCCGTCATCATCGGCGCGGGCCATAATGGCCTTGTCTGCGCCTTCTACCTTGCTCAGGCCGGGTTGAAGGTCCGCATTGTCGAGCGCCGCGATATCGTTGGCGGGGCTGCGGTGACAGAGGAATTCCACCCCGGTTTCCGCAACTCGGTCGCCAGCTACACAGTCAGCCTGCTGCAACCGCAAGTGATCCTCGACATGAAGCTGGAGGCCGAAGGCTACCGCGTGATCGAGCGGCCGATCTCTAACTTCCTGCCGCAAGAAGATGGCGGTTATCTGAAACTCGGCGGCGGGCTGGAGCGGACGCAAGAGGAGTTCCGCCGCTTCTCCAAGCATGATGCCGATGTTCTGCCCGAATATTATGACTCGCTGGAAGTCGTGGCTGATGTGCTCCGCGATCTCGCGATGAAGACGCCGCCGAACCTTGGCGGTGGCATCAAGACGTTGATTGATGCAGCCCTTCAGGGGCGCAAGCTGGCGGGGCTTTCGCTCGAACGGCAGCGCGATGTGCTGGACCTGTTTACCAAGTCCGCGCGTACGCTGCTCGACAGCTGGTTTGAAAGCGAAGCCGTAAAGGCCGCGTTCGGCTTTGACGCCGTGGTCGGAAACTATGCCTCCCCCGACACACCGGGCAGCGCCTATGTCCTCCTCCACCACGTCTTTGGCGAAGTGAATGGCAAGAAGGGCGCTTGGGGACACAGCATCGGCGGCATGGGCGCGATTACGCAGGCCATGGCACGCGTTGTGACGGCGCTGGGTGTTGAGATCAGCCTTGAGGCACCGGTCGCCCGCGTGCTCGTCAATGGCGGCAAGGCGGCTGGCGTGAAGCTGGAAAGCGGCGAAGAAGTGATCGCCGACCGCGTCATCTCCAACGTCGGTCCCAAGATCCTCTACGACCAGCTGTTTGACGAGGGCGATCTCGCACCCGAGTTCAAGCGCCGCATGAAGGGCTTCAAGGTCGGCTCAGGCACGTTCCGCATGAACGTCGCTCTGTCCGAATTGCCGAAGTTCACCTGCCTGCCCGAACCGGGCGAGCACCACCAGTCGGGCATCATTATCGCCCCGACGCTCGATTATATGGATCAGGCGTTCATCGACGCAAAGGCGTTTGGTTGGTCAAAGAAGCCGATTGTCGAAATGCTTATCCCGTCGATCATCGATGATAGCTTGGCCCCTCCGGGCCAGCATGTCGCATCCCTCTTCTGCCAGCAGTTCGCGCCTGTCTTGCCCGATGGCCGGGATTGGGATGTGGAAGAAGGCAAGGCTGCCGACACGATCATCGACACCGTCGAAGCCCACGCACCCGGATTCCGCGCGTCGATTTTGGGACAGCAGATCCTGTCCCCCAAGGGGCTGGAACGGAAGTTCAATCTGGCCGGTGGCGACATCATGCACGGCAACATGTCGCTCGATCAGCTCTGGTCGGCACGGCCGATGCTGGGCCATGGGGCGTATCGGGGGCCAGTGGACGGGCTCTATATGTGCGGCGCAGGGTCACATCCCGGCGGCGGCGTCACGGGGGCTCCGGGCCATAATTGCGCGCAGGAAGTGCTCGCGGACAGGTCCTTCTTCGGGCGGATTTTTGGGTAACGTGCACTCGGAGCCAATCTAACACCGTTTGTGCTGAGCTAGTCGAAGCACTGTCCTTTTGCTGTTCACCCAAAAGTGGAAGGACGGCCCTTCGACAGGCTCAGGGCAAACGGAGTGTGAGATGTCATACTCAGCGCGTCGCGCCGCCTACCCCGCCAACGCCTGCCCAACCACTTCGTACAGGGTCGCTGCCGTGAACGGTTTGGGCAAAAGCGGCCAGCCGCCAAAAGCTTCGGGTGGCGTGTCGCCAATGTCGCCGCTCATATAAATGACCCGCAGTTCCGGGCGTTCGGCATGGACGCGGGCGATGAAATCCGGCCCGCGCATACCTGGCATCAGCACATCGGTGACAACCAGCTGAATGTCGGTGCGACTGCTGCAAATGGTGAGCGCTTCGGTGCCGTCGGAGGCCGACAGCACCTCATGCCCCATGGCGGAAAGTGCGCCTGCCGTGGCAGTGCGGATGCGGGCGTCGTCATCGACGACGAGGATCATTACGAAATAATTCCCGTCGCCCGGCCTGCAGTTGCGAACCGCTTCAGAATGTCCGCCACCTGTTCCGACGTGTGTTCCGCACATAGGGAGCAGCGGAGCAGCGTCATGCCTGCAGGGGTCGCCGGTGGGCGCGCGAGGTTCACGTAAAGCCCGTTTTCGAGCAAAGCTGCCCACATCATCGCGCCGCGTTCGAGGTCGGGCATGATGACGGCGATAATCGCCGACTGCGGCGTTTCAGTGCCGAGCTTGAAGCCCAGATCGCGCAGACCCTTGTGCAGGGTCTTTGAATTTTCCCACAGATGCGCGCGCTTGTTGCTGCCGTGCATCAGCTTGCGGATCGACGCGGCCGAACTCGCCATGACACTGGGCGGGAGAGCGGCTGTGAAGACATAAGGACGGCAGACGAGGCGCATCACCTCAAACTTAGGGTGGTTGGACACGCAGAAACCGCCGACCGTGCCGACGGACTTGCTGAACGTGCCGATGATGAAATCGACATCATCAATCACGCCCTGCTCTTCGGCCACGCCGCGTCCATGTTCACCGATAAAGCCCATCGAATGCGCTTCGTCGACCAGCACCATTGCGCCCGCTTCCTTGGAAACGCGGATCATCTCTTTCAAAGGCGCAACGTCGCCAAGCATCGAATAGACGCCTTCGAGCACCACGAGCTTGCCCGCTTCGGGCGGCAGGCGCTTCAGCCGCTTTTCGAGGGCTTCGACATCATTGTGGCGGAAGGCCACGACTTCGGCATCGCCCATCTTGCAGCCATCATAGATGGAGGCGTGGCTGTCGATGTCGAGGATGATGTAATCCCCCTTGCCGGCAATCGTCGAAATGATGCCGAGATTGGCCTGGTATCCGGTCGAGAACACCATGGCATGGTCCATGGCGTAAAATTCTTTGAGCGCCTCTTCGACATCGCGGTGGTCGCGGAAGGTGCCGTTGAGAACGCGGCTGCCGGTTGTGCCTGCGCCAAATTCATCAAACGCCTTCTTGCCCGCTGCGATGACGTCCGGGTCGAACGTCATGCCCATATAATTATAGGTGCCGAGCAGGATGGTCTCCCGACCATTGCAGACAGCGACGGTCGGGGATTTCACCTCGTCCATCACAAGCGAGAAGGGATCACGCACGCCAGTGGCGAGCAGATTTTCCCGCTGCTGGATCAGAGGATCAAATTTCGAAAAAAGATCAGTCATTTTTTTCATTCATCCCGTTGCGTCGTGCCGAGTTGGCCCCCGGCACCTTGCCAACCAGACGCCCGTTCTGGCTGACCCGACCCCGCAGACACGCGTCGGGGCGACGGAAATTGATTACTTAACTGCCCAGTTTGATCACGGCATCCACAAGCTGCCCGACCGTTTCAATTTCGGCCTGCATGTTCATGGTGATGATGATATCAAATTCGTCTTCAACCGCGGCCACGAAATCCATGACCGTCAGGCTGTCCCATTCCAGATCATGCTGAAACGTCGTTGCGTCGGAGAGGTCCGCGC
Organism: Chakrabartia sp.; assembly: GCA_040398605.1. Taxonomy (GTDB): domain Bacteria; phylum Pseudomonadota; class Alphaproteobacteria; order Sphingomonadales; family Sphingomonadaceae; genus Aquisediminimonas. The sequence continues at coordinate 1,885 of JBBATT010000158.1, read as the reverse complement.
CCTTTTTGTTAAAGGGCCCGATCAGTTCAGCGACCTTGTCAAATACTGTCTGGCGATCCGTCATGTGTCTTCCTTAACGCGTTGTCTGCTAATGCCAAGCGATTGCGGCGCAAACGGGGCAGCACCCGGAGAACGAGGGTGCTCCAGCGCTATTCTTCGCATCATTTCGTCGCAGAAAAGAAGGGAGGGCTTAGTCGCCCTTGCCGGGTTCGGCCGAGAAGTACTTGTCGAACTTGCCGTCTTCGCCCTTATGGTCATCGGCGTCGGCGGGGGTCTGATCCCCCTTACGCGTCACATTGGGCCATTCGGCGGAATAGCTGTTGTTCAGTTCGAGCCACTTTTCCAGACCGCTTTCGGTGTCGGGGAGGATGGCTTCGGCCGGGCATTCCGGTTCACACACGCCGCAATCGATGCATTCGTTCGGGTTGATGACGAGCATGTTCTCGCCTTCATAGAAGCAGTCGACGGGACAGACCTCCACGCAATCCATGTACTTGCACTTGATGCAGGCTTCGGTGACAACATAGGTCATTGCGGGTCCTCCGGAATGTGTAGTTTTGCGGTTCGTTAGATGGCGATCAGGGCGGCGTCAATCGGCTGTGGTGGGGCTATCTCGCGATAGTGCACGCGCGCCTCTTCGGCAGGGCCTCTCCTTTGGGGGAGAGCTTCCACCCGAATGACATGGATCGCGCCATGCAGCGGGATGGTGATGACGCTGCCCGGGCCGACATCGGTGTGGGCGCGCTTCACATTTTGGCCATTGAGGCGGATACGGCCTTCACCCACAATTTTCTGCGCAAGCGTGCGGGTTTTGGTGAGCCGGGCGAGAAAGAGAAATTTATCGAGCCGCATAAACTCCTATCTTTTTAATTGGCCAAGCACGGCGAAGGCCGCATTGACCGGGGTGGGGGCCTGGACACGCCGTGGACGGCCGCGCCAGCGCCATTGGTTCGCCTGTATATTGCCCACAGGATGAAAGCCGATCGCCCGCATGATCCGGGCAAAGGTTTCGCTGCCGATGCCCAGCGAGACTGCTATGGCCGGATCGAGCATCGACGTCCGTTCCTTGCCGCGCGCATCGTGCGCCGCGCGGGCGATCCGTTCGACTAGGTCGATCCGCAGCATCTGATCTCCAAAGCGACGATATCCGGCCAATCGCGCGGCCTCAGCCAGAACAGGGGCCGGCTTGTCGAGCAGGCCAAGCCCGGCGAGTGGCAGCGGAGGCATCGGCTGGCCTGCCCGGACAGCGGACAAGGCCAGCCGCAACCGGGTCGGCTCTGGCTTGAGCAAAACGGGTAGGAAAATGTCGAGCGCGCCGATTGTGATGCCAAGGCGCTGGAGAAATTGCCGCTGGCCCCGATCGAGCGACGCCAGCGCGTCATCGCTGATCGCCCTGTCGAGCACACCGCCATGTTCTGCCAGTTGAACAAGGATGCCCCGCAGCACAGGCGGCGTCTCTGGATCTGCAGCCACAGCCGAAATCCTGTTGAGCGGGCCAAGCTTGCCGGTGACCATGCGGGCGACCCATGCCTCAAGCCGCGCCTCAATAAGGGCCCGGCTGGCAGGGTCCAGCCGCGACAATGCAGGGCTCAAAAAGAGCCGCGGCGTGACGAGCGTTTTGCCGGGTTTGAACCGGGCCAGTTCCACGCCCGCCCAAACAATGCGGACCGGCGTTCCCGGCTCAGTGATCAGGCTGATGGTGCTCTCTGCCGCATCGGCGACTTTCTTCGCACGCCGGGCGAGTTCCTTGGGCAGGCGCAACTCGGCGGCGGCGAGCAGGCGCTTATGATCTTTGCCCCGTGCGGCGGCATCGGGCGCAAAGGTAAAGCCATTGAGCGTCCCGATCATCTCCACATCGACCAGAACCTCGCCACTGTCATCAACC
>JBBATT010000157.1:0-5803 GCA_040398605.1 Chakrabartia sp. | reverse complement strand
TCAGAACTTGCGACGGACCGTCAGGCCATAGGTGCGCGGCTCACCGAGGAAGGCGCCGTACAGCTGGCTTGATGACGCAGCGAGGCCCTGACGGACGCCGTTGGTCGATCCACTGCCCTGCAGCGGCACGTCAAACGCGATCTGCTGATAGTCGACATTGAACAGATTCTGCGCCCAGAGCTCCACGCCCCAGACATTGTCCGCACCGCGAACGCCGATGCGCGCATTGACCACGGTGAAGCCGTCCTGCGTTTTTTCAAAGTCGAGGTCAGAGCCGGTGTTGATATCGCTTGTGTCGCGGAAATCGACATAGACAAGGCCCGTCATCCCGCTGGTGCCGATGTCTGGCGTCCAAGCGATCGCACCCGTTGTCACCAGCTGGGCTGAGTTGGACATGCGCGCACCCGGCAGCTGGAAGAAGGCTGGGGAGAGCGACCCCGTCGTGTTCGTGATGTTGGTGTTCCCGAACAGATTATCGGCATAGCGCGTATCGGCATAGGTCAGGCCCAGATTAACCGACAGGCTGCGGGCCGGGCGGATCGCCGCTTCGATTTCCACACCCTTGGAGATGATGCCGGCCTTTTCCTTGCCGGTGCAGGCACTGTTGCCTGCAACACCATCGCTGTCCGATGCATCGCCACCCGCCAGCGTGTTGCAGCCACGCACATTTTCAACGACAAAGTTGACGCCGTTAAAGGTGTTGAGCTGGAAGCTGCTGAACTTCTGATAGAAGCCCGCGACATTCACGTCGAAGCCACGGCCATCATATTTGAAGCCAACTTCATAGGCGTCGACCGTTTCCGGGTCGAAGCCGAGCGCCTGCGTGTTGATGACGGACCCGTCGATCGCACGGTTGCCATTCGCATTGCCGGAGCGGCCAAGGCGATACAGGCTGTTGCGGTCAAGGTTGAAGCCACCGGCCTTATAGCCGCGTGAGAAGCTGGCATAGGTCAGCACATCTTCGGTCGGCTTATAGCTGAGGACAGCCGTGCCGGTGACCTTGTTCTCCTTGATGACCGCATTGTCCTGCGCATAGCTGCCATTCGGGATGGACGGGATGATGCAGGCGAGCTGGCCTGTGCCATAGAGCGGATGCGCTGTCGGCAGGGCAGAAAGCGCGCGGCACATGACATTGTTGTCGGTGAACGACGCGTCGAGCGTCTTCTTTTCATTGGTGTAGCGCACGCCGACCGTCAGCGAGAGCTTGTCGGTCACGTTCAGCGTGTTGTGCGTGAACAGCGCCCAGTTGCGGCTGTTCTGCTTATAGCTGTCATTGATCTGCACCCCGCGCAGCGTCAGTGGGGCCGTCGGGCTCAGGAGACCACCGACAGCGGCATAGCCCGGGAAGGTCGGGCTGGAGAGACGGGTCAACGCATCGGCAAAGCGCGTATAATCTGCGCCGTACGCAAGGTTGTCGTTCAACGTCAGATCTTCATTGGCGAAATAGCCGCCGACGAGCCAATCCAGCTTATCCCCCAGCGCATTGCCCTGCAGGCGGAGTTCCTGCGTGAAGGTGGAGAACTTTTGGTTCGCCGTGCCATCATCTTGGCGGTGCAGAATGTCGAGATTGTTGAAGTCCGCATCCTGCCCACGCAGCCAGCGCCAGTTGCGATAGGCGGTGATCGAAGTCAGCTTGGCGCCACCCAGATCATAATTGAGTTCCCCCGACACACCCCAGTCACGCACATCGCCGCGATAGGACTGGCCGGGCGTGATCGCCGTATCACGAACAAACGGGCTGTCGTTAACGATGCCGCCCAGACCCCGCACCAAAGCGGCAATCGGGCTGGCACTGCGGCTGATGGTTCCACCGGCACCTGCCGTCACGAGGGCGGCCGGATAATAGGTGGCGGCACAGCATTCTTCATTGCGGTCCGAATAGTCGGCGATGAGGCGGAAGGAGAGATCGCTCGACGGCTCAAACATCACCTGACCGCGCAGAAGATAGCGATCCCGGTTGTTGACAGTGCGGCCCGATACGACGTCCGTCAGGAAGCCATCCCGCTTGGAATAAATGCCGTCCAAACGGGCAGAGACCGTTTCTGTGATAGGGCCCGTGATGTCGGCTGCGAGGCGGTAAGCGTCAAAATTGCCGTAGCTGGCTTCGAGATTGCCGCCAAATTCGTCCGAAGGCTTGGCCGTGATCACATGGATCAAACCGGCAGAGGCGTTGCGGCCGAACAGCGTGCCCTGTGGGCCACGCAGAACTTCAATGCGGTCAATCGCGCCGAGTTCCGTCAGGCCAACGCCCGCGCGGCTGCGGTAAACGCCGTCGACGAAGGTCGCGACCGAGCTTTCAAGGCCAGGGTTATCCCCAACCGTGCCGATGCCGCGGATACGGGCACCGCCACCGGCGGCTTCCGAGGAGGTCGATGAGACGAGCAGTGACGGCGAAAGCTGGTTGAGCTGACGGATATCCGATGCACCTGTTCGGGCGAGCGTTTCACCGCCAATTGCGGAGACGGCGAGCGGCACATCAGACAGCTGCTGTTCGCGGCGCGTTGCCGTCACGATGATCTCGCCGTCCTCGGCAATGGCAGCATCTGCCTGAGGCGGGGTGGCGGCGTCCTGCGCAAACGCAGGGACGGACAGCGCGGCAAAGGCTGCCGACGCCAGCAAAATCGTTTTCTTCATTCTAGACATCCTCAGATGAAAGGGGGGTTGAAACAGTTTGTTTTGTTATGGGGGCGAAATAGCCGCCCCTGATTGGAAAGCCAGAGGGCTGAGTGCCATATTGGCCAGAATTCCCAAGCATTGCGGCAGTTTTGCAACAGTAGGTTCGCCTTGCTTAAAGCCAAAAAGGAACGGGCCTGCACCCGGCAGACCCGTTCTGAACCGCTAACAAGACGAAAAGCGCGGTCGGCTTACTTTGGCGCGAGCACCATCAGCATCTGCCGGCCTTCCATGCGCGGATACTGTTCGACCTTGGCTTCTTCCGCCATGTCTTCCTGCACCTTTTGCAGCAGTTTCATGCCGAGCTGACCATGGGCGAGTTCGCGGCCACGGAAGCGCAGGGTGACTTTCACCTTATCGCCTTCGCCGATAAACTTGTGCATCGCGCGCATCTTCACTTCATAATCGTGATCGTCGATGTTCGGACGCATCTTGATCTCTTTGATCTCCTGCGTCTTTTGCGACTTACGCGCGGCGTTGGCCTTTTTCTGGGCCTCGTACTTAAACTTGCCGATATCGAGGAATTTGGCGACGGGCGGATCAGCGTTCGGCGAAATTTCAACCAGATCAAGGCCGACTTCAGCTGCCTGATCAATCGCTTCGCGGGTGTACATCACACCCAGATTTTCGCCGTTCTCGTCAATCACGCGCACCTTGGGCGACACGATGAATTGGTTAAAGCGCGGTCCGTTCATCGGCGCAGGGCCAGGGCCCATGGGGCGCCGGGGGGTCATCGGAGGGATAAGCAAAACTCCATTGTTGGTCTCAATTGCGCGCGATCTACCTTGAATCGACGCGCGCGGGAAGAGGATTCGGCCCGAATATTCGCGGTTTGCGTCACAGCTGTGGCCGCAGGGCAGCAGTTGGGTCGGCGATTACAGCGTCCGTAGGGCGGCCGCGGGGCGTGCGCGCAAGACCGGAAGGGCACCCAACAGGCCCAGCACCAGCGTGCCCAGACCCCCGGCCGCCACTGTTCCGATCACCACCGGCCAGTCCGGCGTCCAGCCAAGTTCAAACACGCGGGTCGTGACATACCAGCCAGCCGAACTGCCGATCGCCAGTGCCAGAGCCGAAAGAAGGAGGCCGAGCACGGCATATTCAATCGCCTGAACGAGCAGCACCTGCCCGCGCGTCGCGCCTAACAATTTCAGCAACACCGCGTCATAACTCCGCGTCCGGCGGGCAGCGGAAATGGCACCAATGAGCACCGCGATGCCCGCCAAGATGGCCACCGATCCGGCAATGGCGATGGCCATGGCGAGCTGGTTCAGCAGGTCCGATACCTGCGTGATAACATCCTTGATGCGCACCATCGAAACGGCAGGGAAGTTGGCGGCAACCGCCCGGCTGACCGACGTTTCCCGCGCCAGCGGCATGCCGAGTGTTGCGGCATAGGTATAAGGTGCCCCCGCCAGCGACGACGGATCAAACACCAGCACATAGTTGAAGCCAAGCGTGTCCCAGTTAATCTCGCGCATGGACGCGATCCGCGCCTCAATCTCCACGCCCAGCACAGAGACAATCATCATATCGCCGATCTTCAGCCCTGCGGCTTTGGCCGCTTCCTGATCAATCGAAACGAGCGGCGGGCCGCTATAGTCTTTTGGCCACCATGCGCCTTGCGTCACCCGACTTCCGGGCGGAATCTCCGCTGCAAAGGTGAGGCCACGATCGCCGCGCAGGAACCAGGCTTCGTCGGGGATCTCCTTCATGTCGGCCACCCGCTTGCCCGCAATCGCGACCACAGGCCCGCGCAAATTGGGGACCATCTGGATATCAGCACCGGGCGCGTCCTTGCGCACAAGAGCCTGAAAGCGCGGCGCATCTTCCTTGGGGATGTCGAGCGCGAAAAAGCTAGGCGCGCGTTTGGGGATGGTGCTTTCAATCTGGCTATTGAGGCTGGTCTGTATGACGGCGAGCGTCGCAAACAACGTCAGGCCCAGCCCAAGCGCCACCACCAGCCGACCTGTCTGCGCACCCGGCCGATGGAGGTTCGCCATAGCCAGTCGCGCGAGTGGCGCCTTTGGATGCGGCAAGCGCGCCGCAACCCCACGGATCGCAACACCGAGCAGGGTCAATAACAGCAGCAAGCCGACAACGCTCGCCACGAACATCGCGGCAAAGAAAGGCTCCCGCGCGGTCAGGATGGCAAGCGCCGCGATCAGGCCCGCAATCGCCAAGATGGCAAGGAGCGCGCGCACACCCGGCCGTCTATTGCCCTCCACCCCTGTGCGGAACAAATTGGCCGCCGTCACCGCACGGGCGCGGGCCAGCGGCGCAAGCGCGAAGAGCAGTGCAATGAGCAAGCCATTGGCAGCGGCGAGCGCCAGCGGGATCGGATAAAAATCAAGGCGCGGCGGCACAGGCAGAACGTCACCTGCGAAGCGCACTATCATCGACGGGGCCAGCGCCCCGACTGTGAGACCCGCCACAATGGCGAGGGCCGCCACGACGACAATCTGGACGAGATAGACAAGGAAGATGGTGCGGCTATCAGCCCCCAGCACCTTCATGATGGCGATGCTGCCGCTTTTGCCCTCAAGCCAGGAGGCGACCCCATTGCCGACACCAATGCCCGCCACAGCAAGCGCGGTCAGCCCGACGAGTGCCAGAAACTGGCCGAGCCGTTCCACAAAGCGGCGGGTGCCCGGCGCGCCATTGCTGCGGTCCCGCACTTCCCAGCCCGCGCCTTTGAACTGCGTGTTGATCAGCTGCGCCGCCGCCTCAGGCATGACGCCGGGGTTCAGCAGGATGCGATAACTTGCTGAGAACAGGCTGCCCGGCTGGACAAGCTGCGTCGCGGCCAGCCCGTCCATGTCGGCGATGACAGCAGGGCCATAGGTGAAGCCAGCGCCCGACCGGTCCGGCTCCTCACCAATGATGCCCATGACGCGGAAGTCTGCTTCGCCCATGCGGAACCGGTCGCCCGGTTTGAGGCCGAGGCGGTCCGACAGGCCTTGCGCAATCGCAACATCATTGCCCTTGGGCCGCGCGCCGAGCGCGCCCTTCTGGAGCGTCAGCTGGCCATAAAGCGGGTAGGCGTAGTCCACACCTTTGAGTTCAGACAGCAAAGACGTGCCCGCGTCCGGACGGATCGCCATCGCGCGCATGCGGACGACTTCGGAGACGG
>JBBATT010000156.1:0-5812 GCA_040398605.1 Chakrabartia sp. | reverse complement strand
CAGGCAGACTGCGCGCATTTGCAATAGCGCGCGCATGGGAAGCAGGCATGTACAGCGCCGAACGCGGCGGCAGGGTGTTCGTCAGGTCCATAGAAACGTCGTGGCGGATAATTCCCAAGACGGCAATATCCCGCAAATGTAAGGTGCAGAACGGCGAACGGACCCGATACACCTGTTGGTGCACGGGTCCGCATCACAGCCGTTCGGGGTGCGACCCCTTTGGTCGAGCACCCCGGACGCCTTACCTCATCTGCCGAAGAGTTTTCCGGCCATCCCCATGATGTCGTTCACAGGGTTACCGTCGCCGTCGCGGTCGATCATCGATGAAATCTGGCCGAGCGCGCCTTCGCCGCCAATCTGGCCGAGCAGGCCCTGCAGTGTATCTGCGGACAGCCCTGTCGCCGCGGCGGCGCTTGCCACCGTATCGCCAGGCTCGGCATGTGCCTGACCCAGAGCCGCCATCGCCGTCTGCACTTGTTCTTCACTGATGCCAAACTGACTGGCGAGTTTACCAATCTGATCCGCGCCACCCAACTGGCCCAAAATTCCATCCAGAAGACCCATGACCATTCTCCATAACCTATGACGTCATGAAGCTAACCGCAGTTTTGCGGCAAACCAAAGTCAAATGTCGGCCTCAACAAAACACCATCACGTCTGTTTAGAGAAAAGTCTTTTGGATGAAGAGCTTCTCAGTGGCGCGTAAAAACAACGGCCACCACGTGACCAAGGAGGTCAAGTCAACGACTCGACCTGACCTCAAGCCGCTGTGGGTGCTGCCTGCTTCACACCTTCGTCGACATGATCTTCAAACTGAGCGAAGTTATCAACGAATTGCTGGACCAACGTCCGCGCGGTTGCGTCATACTGCGCCTTGTCTTCCCAAGCTTCGCGCGGATTGAGCAGCTTGCTGTCCACGCCCGGCACGGCGACCGGCACTTCAAAGCCAAAGTTCGGGTCCTTGGCGAACTCGACAGTGTTCAGGCTGCCGTCGAGCGCGGCGTTGAGCAGCGCGCGTGTCGCCTTGATCGGCATACGGCTGATACCCGGCATCGTGGCCTTGCCGCCCGTCCAACCGGTGTTGACCAGCCAGCAGGTGACGTTGCCCTTGGCAATGCGCTCCTTGAGGAGGTTGCCATAGATGCTCGGATGGCGGGGCATGAAGGGCGCGCCAAAGCAAGTCGAGAAGGTCGCTTCCGGCTCGGTCACACCAATTTCTGTGCCGGCAACGCGGGCGGTATAGCCCGAGAGGAAGTGATACATGGCCTGATCCGGCGTCAGCTTCGCAATCGGAGGCAGCACCCCATAGGCATCTGCTGTCAGCATGATGATGTTCTTGGGCACCGGACCCATGTTTTCGGCCGAGGCATTCGGGATGAAGTCGATCGGATAAGACCCACGGCTGTTTTCAGCGAGGCTGTTATCGTCAAAATCGAGCTGACGCGTCACCGGGTCGATCACGACATTCTCGAGAACCGTGCCAAACCGCTTCGTCGTGGCGAAGATTTCCGGCTCAGCCTCGGCCGACAGACGAATCATCTTTGCGTAGCAGCCGCCTTCAAAGTTGAAGACTGCCGTGTCTGACCAACCATGTTCATCATCGCCGATGAGCGTGCGGCTTGCATCAGCAGAAAGGGTTGTCTTACCCGTGCCCGACAAGCCAAAAAACACCGCCGTATCTCCATTCGGGCCAATGTTGGCCGAACAGTGCATCGGCATGACGCCGCGTGTCGGGAGGAGGTAGTTGAGGATGCCGAAGACCGACTTCTTCATTTCACCGGCATAGGCCGTGCCGCCGATGAGGATCAGTTTTTCGGAGAAGTTCACGGCAACGACCGTTTCACTGCGGCAGCCATGGCGTGCAGGGTCTGCGCGGAAGCTGGGCAGGTCGATAATCGTGTATTCCGGAGTGAAGTTGGCCAATTCGGCATCCGTCGGCCGAACGAGCAGCGTACGGATGAACAAATTGTGCCAAGCCAGTTCATTGATGACGCGCACATTGACGCGGTGTTCCGGCTGCGATCCGCCAAAAAGGTCCGCCACGAACAAATCCTTGCGGCCAGCAATCTCAGCCAGGAAGTCTTCCTTCAGGGCTGCGAAGTGCGCCGGATCCATAGGCACGTTCGTCTTGCCCCACCAAACCGTATCGGCGGTTTCGGCATCCTTGACGATGTACTTGTCCTTGGCCGAGCGCCCTGTGTGCTTCCCCGTTTCGACGACCAGCGGGCCGTCTGCCGCCAACACGCCTTCATTGCGGCGAATGGCTTCTTCCACCAACGAAGGCGTGAGAAGGTTCCAGTGAAGTGCCGCATTCGTATGCAGGCCCTGATTGACAAGGGTGAAAGCGGGGACGCGGTCAGCCACGGATTTAATCTCCGATAATGTGTAGAAATCTCGAAGGGCGCCTAAACGCGCCAATCCGCAGCGTCAAGCAGAGCAGACGGGTTTATCGCCCACGATTGCCGTTAACATCGATTGTTTCTAGAGAAGATTTCATGCTGCGCGATTCAGGTAAGCTTTAATGGACGCAACAATTGCGCTCGTCGATGACGATCGGAACATTTTGACGTCCGTCTCAATTGCCCTTCAGTCAGAGGGATTTAGGACGCGTGTTTACTCTGATGGCGAAACTGCGCTGAAGGCGCTGATCGAAAATCCGCCGGATCTTGGCGTGTTTGATATCAAGATGCCGCGCATGGATGGATTAGAACTCCTCCGTCAATTGCGAGAAAAATCCTCGCTTCCCGTTATCTTCCTGACCTCAAAGGATGATGAGATTGATGAAGCCATGGGCCTGGCACTCGGCGCGGACGATTACATCTCAAAGCCATTCTCCCAGCGCCTGCTGATTGCGCGCATCCGGGCCATCCTGCGCCGTGTGGCTTATGCCAAGGCTTCACCTGACGATGGGACCGGCGTCTCTGATGCCGAGATCATGATCCGGGGACGTCTGGAAATGGACCCTTCCCGCCATCGCGTCCGTTGGGGTGGAAAGGACGTGGCGTTGACCGTCACCGAGTTCATGATTCTGGAGGCCCTTGCCCAAAGACCAGACGTCGTAAAATCTCGGAATCAGCTCATGGATGCGGCCTATCAGGACGACGTCTATGTCGATGATCGGACGATCGACAGCCACATCAAACGTCTGCGCCGCAAATTCCGTCAGGCCGACGCCGAATTTGATGCCATAGATACGCTATATGGCGCCGGATACAGATTCTCAGAAAACTGACCCAACCGGCATGACGCTGCGTTGGTCGGGCCGGATGTCGCTCAGGCGGCGGATTCTGGCCGTCAATATTCTGCCGATCATTCTGTTGGCAGGCAGCCTTTTCTACCTCGATGTCATTCGGGAAAGGCTGATTGAGGAACGCCTGTCGCAATCTGTCGAACAAGTCCGGTTGCTCGCAACTGTCTTTGCGCAGGTTCCCACGGATCGAATGCCGTTGGAAGTCCGGCGCATTGGCCGCGCAATTGACGCCCGAATTCGTGTCGTGGACCCCAGTGGTGCGATATTGGCCGATAGTTGGACAGGCCAGCGCCCCAATATCATCATCGGCGACCCGGCAAAGGAAGGGTGGGAGCGCCGAGCCGCAGCCTTACTGGATGACGGCATTGACGCGATTGTTCGCGCCCGTTCCATCCCGCGCTTTCAGGGCTTCGGGCCACCGCTAGACCGCGGCCAGAAGATCTGGCTGACGGGCGACAGGACGCACATTGTCTCCACCGCCGCCGTTCTGCCGGAGCGCGGCGGCACGCGAATCGTTATCGACAGGAATGTGCGAGACATCCGCAGACTGGCGCGCGCCGATCGTGGGCAGCTAGGCCTGATCATCGGCACAGCCGCCCTCGCCTCAATCCTTTTATCACTGTTTCTCGCGCGGACCATCGTGCGGCCACTCCGGTTCCTGGCCATAGCCGCAGAGCGCGTGCGGCTTGGTCGGGCACGCGAGGTTGTGATCCCCCGCCTTCCCTTCCGCAGCGATGAAATCGGCCATCTCGCCCGGTCGCTCGCCGACATGACGGAGACGCTGCGTGTGCGGATTGACGCCACCGAAGCCTTTGCAGCCGATGTGTCGCACGAGTTGAAGAACCCCCTCGCCTCACTTGCCTCTGCCGTTCAGGGTCTTGAGCGCGTCACCGATGAAACGTTGCGCACCCAGTTGATGCAGGTTGCAACCGACGACGTCCGACGCCTTGATCGCCTGATCACAGACATTTCCGAAGCCTCGCGTGTGGACGCACAATTGACGCGCACCCGGTTTGACGTTGTTGATATTGGCGCCCTCCTCGAGGCGCTTCTCAAGGAACGGGAATCTCGCTCCGCCAATCGGGACGTGCGCATCGCCTTTGCCCGACCCCAACGCGGGTCCACCCGCGTCATGGGCGACAAAGGCGGCCTTTTGCGCGTATTTGATAATCTCATCGACAATGCTGTGTCTTTCTCGCCTTCAGGCGGCGTCGTGCGGATTACTGCCACGCGATCGGGCGCCGCCGTCATTGCAACGGTCGAGGATGAAGGACCGGGCGTGCCTGAACATGCGCGCGACACGATCTTTGAGCGCTTTCATAGTCTGCGGCCTGAGGGCGAAGCGTTTGGCAAACATTCCGGCCTCGGCCTCGCCATCGCACGCACGATCATCACCGGCCATGGGGGCAGCCTCATTGTCCGCGACCAGACGAACGCACAGCGGGGTGCCGTCTTCGTCGCCACCCTTCCGGCGGGATCACAATGAGCACCGCCCGCAATATCCATGCGACCTGTGTCGCAACGGACGCAGGCGGCGTCCTGCTGCTCGGCCCATCAGGTTGCGGCAAGTCTGACCTCGCCTTGCGTCTGATTGACCGGGGCGCGAAGCTCGTTAGCGATGATCAGGTGGCTGTCCGCTGCGAAGACGGCAAGTTGATTGCCGCCACCACCGGCGCACTGTTCGGAAAACTGGAGGTCCGCAGTGTCGGCATTTGCAACGTTCCCTCCCAGCGGGAAACGGTCGTCACGCTCATCGTTCAATTGGGCGATGAAGGCGAGCGCCTGCCGGAGACGCCGACCGAGACATTGGAAGGAATTCCCCTTCCGCTTCTGAGACTTGCACCCCATAGGGCCTCGGCGCCGATAAAGATTGAGCTCGCGCTATCACAGGGAGTTGGCACGACATGAAGCAGAGACGCCCGGACCGCATCCTCCTAGTGACGGGCATGTCAGGCGCCGGCAAATCGACTGTGCTCAATACGCTTGAGGATATGGGCTGGGAGGTCGTGGACAATCTCCCCTTCCAGTTGCTTGATCGCCTCCTCGCCACACAGGCCCCTGCCGGCATATCGAATGAACGCCCGCTCGCCCTTGGCATTGATACCCGCACCCGCGGTTTTGGTGCGCAAGCAATCATCGACCGCGTCAAATCCATGAATGAGCAGCGCGAAAACAATATCTCTGTGCTCTTCATGGACTGTTCCGGTGCCGAACTGGAACGCCGCTACTCCGAAACACGCAGGCGCCATCCGCTCGCACTTGACCGCCCAGCTGCCGACGGCATCGCGCGGGAACGCGAACTGGTGGCCCCTTTGCGGCAGTGGGCCGCCCATGTCGTTGACACGACATCGAGCACAACCAACGATTTGAAACAGGAAATCCGCACCCGTTTTAGCGACTGGGGCAATGCGGGCATGAGCCTTGCCATATTGTCCTTCGGCTTTTCACGCGGATTGCCGCGCAATGCGGACCTCGTTTTTGACATGCGGTTCCTTCAAAATCCCTATTGGGTAGAAGACCGAAGGCACAGGACGGGACGGGATGCGCTGATCAGCGACTATG
>JBBATT010000155.1:0-5891 GCA_040398605.1 Chakrabartia sp. | reverse complement strand
TGGTCCTGATAGGCTGGTCGATGCGTTCGCCAAGGGTCTCGGGGAAGAGCATGGCCGCGTACGGCTGCATTTTTACCCGTTTGGTGGGCTGACTAAGACGCTCGAATGGATCAACGACTATAACCGCCGCAACGGTATTTGACGGGCAGGCTTAGTCCCCGAAGAAGTTGAGTTCCAGCAACACCCCATTGGGGTCCTGCGTAAAGACCTGACGCAGGCCAATCGCCTCGATCAGGTTGACCTGATGGTCCATATCACGAGCGTTGAGCCGCGCCATGATGTCATCATAGCCTGAACAGTTAAGCGCGACATGGTGGATGGAGCCGGTCGGCCCTGTAGTCACGTCGCGGTCATATGTGCGGATGCAATCCAGGCTGTTGATGTGCAGGATGGGGCGGCCACCATCATCATACATCCACTGCGCCGTTTGCGGCGTCAGCGGGGGAGGGGCGTCGCGCCGCTCTAGGCTCAACAGTTCCGCATAAAAGTCACACGTCGCGTCCAGATCGGCCGTGATGATGTTGACGTGGTCGAGTGCATTGACCTTCATGCGCCTGTTCCTTCTAAGTGGCCTTGCGCGCCGCGGCGCGGGCCTCCGCGTAACGTTCCCGCCGGAATGTCTCGAAACCTGTCCGTTTTTCGAAACCCGGATCTTCAGGCAAGTCCCGGAAATCCGCAAGATATTCCTGGAACAGCTCGGTCACCTCATCCTTGAACTCGGGATGCGAGAAGATATAGGTCCGGTTTTCGCGCATGCCTTCAAGAACGCGGGCCGCAATGACGTCTGGTTCCATGCCGAACTCATGAAATTCAGCAAGGCGCTGAACATTGGCGGTGTCGACGGGCTTTGCGCCGTCGAGTAATTCTTTGGGCCGGACATCGTCGCTGGCGTAAATATAAGACTTTACAAGGCCGGGGCAAAGGATTGACACGCCAATGCCGTGCGGCGCAAGGCTGTAGCGCAGCGATTCAGACATGCCGCGCACGGCAAACTTGGTCGTGTTGTAAATGCCCGGTGCGCCCGAGGCGAGCCATCCTGCCATCGACGCGGTGTTGACGATATAGCCGCCATTGCCTGCCGCAATCATGCGCGGGACGAACGTCATCACGCCATTAATGGGGCCATGAAGGTTGACACCCATGACCCAATCCCAGTCAGAATAACTGGATTCTTCAATGGTTTGGAAAAGGTTGATGCCAGCGTTATTGAACAGCAGGCTCACGGGTCCGAACTTGGCCTCGACTTCATCGGCGGCCTTTTCCATCGCATCGCGGGACGACACGTCGACCTGAACGCCCATGACCATTTGGTTGTCTAGCGTTTTCAGAGCCTTTTCAATGGCATCTTCCCGGATGTCGGCAATGGCAACCTTGCAGCCTTCCGCCAGCAGCGCACGGACAAGGCCGATGCCAATGCCATTGGCGCCGCCAGTGACGAAGGCGGTGCGTCCCGCAAACTGGATCACGCTTTCAACTCCGTCTGACGCTTGATTTCGTCGGCCCAGATTGGGCTGTTGAACAGCATGGAGAAGGTTTGCTTATACTCTTCATTCTGTGGGAGTTTGGCAGGGACGGAGGCGATCATCGCATTGGCCCGGTCGGTCACGCCGTCCAAAAATTCTGCGTGGGTCAGGATGTAGAGCTCATCGTTGAGGATCCCTTCCAGCACGCGTTCCCCGACCTGTTCCTTGGTGTGGTAGAGATGGAAGAAGTTTCCGCCATTCTGTCGACGCTTGTCAGCTTCGGCATAGCCGGTGTCGGCAAGTTCAGCGGGGCGGGTCTTACTGGCTTCGGCAATGTTCGATTGTACGGCACCTGGGCAGAAGGCCGAACAGATGACGCCTTTCGCTTCGAGTTCCGGGCGCATGCATTCCATCATTGTCACCACAGCGGCTTTGCCGGTGGAATAGATCGTCGTGCCGCCCACAGGCACAATGCCCGACATGGAGGCGGTGTTGACGATGTGCCCGCCTTCGCCATGCGAGAGGATGCGCGGGAGCATGGTCGTTACACCGTTGATGGTGCCGCCCAGATTGACGCCCATCACCCAGTCCCAATCGGCAAAGCTGGCTATGTCGGTTGGCCCAACCACAGCGACACCGGCATTGTTGCACAGGATGTGGATCTTCCCGAAGCGCGCTTCGGTTGCATCGGCGGCTTCTGCAAACTGAGCTCGGTTGGTGACGTCGAGCTTGATTGCAAGGACACGCTCAGGCGATCCAAGCTCTGCCTTGGCCTCTTCCAGATGATCGTCACGGATGTCAGCAACGACGACATTCATCCCGGCGCCAAGCAGCGCCTTTGCAATGCCAAGGCCGATGCCGGAGGCTCCGCCTGTGATGAACGCTGTCTTGCCGGGTAGATTTTGCATGTGCCTGTCCTCTCCGCCTGCCGACCGGGTCTCCGATCCGTGCTTTTTGTTGCCACATCTGACGCTGCCATACAAAATGACTGGACAGCAACGACCAAACAATATTGTATCTAATACATACAATCTTGAGGTTGGGAAGCGCGAACGTCAATCGCCACTCACCGATAGTCATAGAGAGGGAGAGCGAGCATGGCGGGAGGACCTGCAATAGCGGCAACCGGCGCAAATCGGGATGATGGGGGCGTGAGCACCGCACAAGGCTGGCCATCAGCCCCATCCGCTTATTATGCACTCTTTATCATTATCATTGCGACGGGCCTGAACTTTTTTGACGCAGCTGTTTTTGGCATGATGGCGCAGCGCATCAAGATTGATTTCGGATTGACGGACGAGCAGCTTGGTTTTCTCGGTGGCCCGGCGAGTGTGATTTTCTACGTCGTCGTCGGCATCCCTTTGGCCCGGCTTGCGGATATCTATCCCCGCCGGTTTGTCCTGTCAGGAGGCATGGCGGCCACAGGCCTGATCACGGCCCTTGGCGGCCTTGCACAGAATTTCACCCAGTTCATCGGCAGTCGCATGTTTGTTGGCGCTGGCGGATCGGCCCATGCGCCAAGCGCTTACTCAATGCTATCAGACTATTTCCCGCCGCAGCGGATTACGAGAGCGTTTGCGCTGTTGCAGCTGGGTTTCATTGGCGGTGGCACATTGGGGGTCATGTTTGGCGGCGCTTGGGTGGTGAAGGCCGCAGGATGGGAGCCGACACAGCTTTGGGGTCTGACCATCCGGGGATGGCAGTGGATTCTGATCTATCTGGGATTGGCCGGGTTGGTCTCGGCTCTGCTGTTCCTGACCGTGAGAGAACCTCCCCGTCGGCGTCTGCCCGATGCTGAGGTCGTTGTGCCGGAGGCGACGACATTGGGGCGCCGCATCCTGACCTTCACAGGATGGGATGCGATGCGCGCCATCCATGGGCGTGGGCGGTTTTACTACCCGCTCTTTGGCGCGCTTGCGCTCAGCGCTGTTGAAACCTTTGGCCTCGCTTTCTGGCGGACGCCGTTCATGATCCGCACTTATGGATGGGATGAAGCGCAGATTGGCGCTGTGATGGGGCCAATGCTGCTCGTCTCGCAACTGGCAGGTATTTTCTTGGGCGGCATCTTCGTCGAATGGATGGCCAAACGGTATAAGGACGCCAACGTTCGGTCAGCGGCGATCCTGTTTGGCCTTGTGTCTGTCTGTGCAATCCTGTCGCCGATGATGCCCACGGGTGAGTCCTCGCTGGTGTTGATGGCGCTTGGTGGCATGTTTGGTCTGGCGGGCGCCGTGCCGCAGAACGCCGCGATCCAGCGCATCGCGCCCAACGAAATCCGGGGGCAGGTGACGGCGATCTATCTGTTCATGTTCACCTTTTTTGGCGCACTCGGCAGCTTTGTAATCGGTGTCGTTGCGCAACGTGTGGTGGGGGTTGAGGCGGACCTTTGGAAGGCGCTGGTCATCACGTCGGCTACTTTGCTCCCGCTGGCGACCTTTCTGATGTACCGTGGCATCAAGCCCTATCGCGAGGAAGTCGAACGCCTCGAAGCCCTCGAAAAGCAGGCCGCGGCCTGAGTTTAGTTCCAAGGAGAAACAACGTGTCTGAAGATCGTATTGCGGCCCTCGAAGCGCAACTGGCCGCGCTCACAAAGCGCGTGACCATTTGCGAGGACGAACAGTCCGTCCGCAAACTGCACCACCTCTATGGCTATCTGATCGACAAGTGCCTCTATCGCGAAGTGGTGGACCTGTTCACCGAGGATTGCGAAGTCCATTTCTTCGGTGGCATCTATAAGGGCAAGGCTGGGGCCGCGCGCCTCTATATTGAGCGGTTCCAGAAGAACTTCACGCACGGCAATAACGGCCCGATCGATGGCTTCCTGCTTGATCACCCGCAGCATCAGGACGTGGTCGATATCCAGCCCGATGGTGTGACGGCGCTCGCGCGCTTCCGCTGCACCATGCAGGCGGGACGCCACAAAGACTATACGGGTGACAACCCAATGCAGGGCATCCGCCAATGGTGGGAAGGCGGCATTTACGAAAACACCTATAAGAAGGTGGACGGTGTCTGGCGCATCCACATTTTGGACTATGCACCGCAGTGGCACGCCGATTACGAAACCGGCTGGGCGCATACGCGGCCCAATTATGTGCCGTTCCTCGACAAGACGATCCCAGAAGATCCGACGGGCCCCGATGTCCTAAAGGACGGCGTCTGGCTCTGGCCGACGCATAAGGTTGTCCCGTTCCACAATGCCCATCCTGTGACTGGGGCGCCGATCGTTCCGGAACGCTGGCAGGGTGATATTGATCGCGAAAAGGCAGCAAAGTGAGCAGCTATCCCGAACTCTATATGATCATCGACGGGGAGCGCATCTCCGCCGGTCATCGCGCCACGCACAAGGTTGTGAATCCGGCGACTGGAGAGACGCTAGGGGAGTTGCCGCTGGCAGATGCCGCAGACCTCGACCGCGCACTCGAGACGGCACAGCGGGGTTTTCGTATGTGGCGTGAGTCCTCACCGCAACAGCGCGCCGCTGTCCTTCAAGGGGCGGCCCGCTTGATGATGGAGCGGCAGGAAGACTTGGCGCGCGTTGCCACTCTGGAAGAAGGCAAAACCATTGGCGAGGCGCGCATCGAAGTGTTGATGAACGTCGGCCTGTTCAACTTCTATGCAGGCGAAACCCATCGCATTTACGGACGGCAGCTTGTCCGTCCGGCGGGCATGCGATCAACCGTGATGTATGAGCCAGTCGGCCCAGTGGCAGCGTTCAGCCCTTGGAATTTCCCGCTTGGAAATCCGGGACGAAAGCTTGGCGCGCCGATTGCGGCGGGTTGTTCGGTGATCATGAAGTCGGCTGAGGAGACGCCAGCATCAGCGCTCGGCGTGCTGCAATGCTTGTTGGATGCCGGTTTACCTAAGGAAGTCGCACAAGCGGTGTTCGGAGTGCCCGACCAGGTGTCGACCCACCTGCTCGCGTCGCCGATCATCCGAAAGCTTAGTTTCACGGGTTCGACCGTTGTTGGCAAGCATCTCGCCAAGCTGGCCGCAGAAGACATGAAGCGCACGACGATGGAACTGGGTGGGCATGGGCCAGTGCTGGTGTTCGATGATGTGGACGTTGACCATGTGCTGGATACGGTCGTTGCGCATAAATACCGCAACGCGGGGCAGGTGTGTGTCTCCCCAACGCGCTTCATCGTTCAGGAGAATGTTTTTGAACGATTCCGCGACGGCTTCATTGAGCGTGCGGCGAAGGTCAAAGTGGGCAATGGCTTGGACGCGGCCTCGCAAATGGGCCCAATGGCCAATCCCCGCCGTCCAGATGCGATGGAGCGTTTGATTGGCGATGCTGTTTCGCGCGGTGGGAAACTTGGCACCGGCGGGGAACGGATCGGCAATCAGGGGTTCTTCTATGCGCCATCGGTGCTGTCCGAAGTCCCTCCGGACGCCGACATCATGACTGCACAGCCCTCTGGCCCT
>JBBATT010000154.1:0-5895 GCA_040398605.1 Chakrabartia sp. | reverse complement strand
GTTTCCCTTTTTCCAGAACAGGAAAAAGGTATCGCTGCATGCATGGCCAGAACAAGACCGCCCGCCCGGAGTTATGGGCCGGGCTGGAATGCAGTGTTGTCCGCGTTGGCGACAGCTGGCGCAATCAGGCCGTTGAAACAGGCCATGCCGACCGCCCGGAGGATCTGGACCTGCTGGCCGGCCTTGGCATCAAGACGCTGCGCTACCCCGTCATCTGGGAAAGCATTGCGCCTGATGACCCCGACGTCTGTGACTGGCGCTGGCACGATGCGCGGCTGACGCGGCTACGCGATCTGGGCATCCGCGTGATTGCGGGCCTCGTCCACCATGGCAGTGGACCGCATTACACAAATTTGCTCGACCCGCTCTTCCCCGAAAAGCTAGCCACGTTCGCCGCGAAGGCCGCCGCCCGCTACCCTTGGATCGACGCATGGACACCCGTCAATGAGCCGCTGACCACGGCGCGCTTTTCCTGTCTCTACGGCCATTGGTATCCGCACCGGCAGGACACCGCCGATTTTCTGGCCGCGACGCTCAACCAATGTCGCGGGGTGGCGCTGGCTATGCAGGCAATTCGCGCCGTCACCCCGGCCGCGCAGTTGATCCAGACCGAGGATTTGGGCCGGACCTTCTCCACCCCGCGTCTCGCCTATCAAGCCGCCTATGAAAATGACCGGCGCTGGTTGAGCCTCGATCTGCTGGCCGGACGGGTCGAGTCCGATCACCGCTGGTCCGCCGCCTTTCGCGGTGCTGGGATTGAGGAGGCGCGCCTCTCCGAACTCCGCGACGGCATGGGCCGACCCGACATCATCGGTATCAACCACTATCTGACAAGCGACCGCTTTCTGGATGAGCGATGCCATCTCTATCCGGGTCTACCCGCCGGTGGAAACGGGCAACTCGCTTATGTCGACACGGAAGCCGTTCGCATTCCCGAAGCCGATGGGCAACTGGGCTGTGCGGCGCGCCTGACCGAGGCGTGGGAACGCTACCATCTCCCGCTCGCCGTGACCGAGGCGCACAATAGTTGCACCCGCGAAGAGCAATTGCGCTGGCTGACTGACATTTGGGCAGCCGCCTGTACGCTTGGCGGTGCGGGCGTGGACATACGGGCGGTGACGCTGTGGTCGGTGTTCGGCGCGGTGGATTGGTGTTCGCTCCTGACCCGCAAGGACGGCGTCTTTGAACCCGGCCTGTTCGACATGACCGGGCCTGTGCCGCGCCCGACACTGGTCGCCAAAGCAGCGCTGGAGATCACCCAGTCCGGGGCCTTTACCCATCCCGTGCTCGACACGCCGGGCTGGTGGGCGCGCGACACCCGCTTTCTCCGCGAAGGGAAGCCGAAGGTGCCGCCTGAGCCCGCCCGTGCATCCCGACCAATCCTCATCACCGGCGCGACAGGGACACTGGGGCGCGCGCTGCTCCGCATCTGCGACGCGCGCGGGCTGCACGCCATCGCCACGACACGGGCGGAGCTCGACATCACTGATGCCACAGCTATTGACCGGTCTATGGCCGATCTCAATCCATGGGCCGTCATCAACGCGGCTGGCTTTGTCCGCGTCGCCGATGCCGCGCAGGAACGTGACCGCTGCTATGCCGAGAACGTGACGGGCCCAGAACGTCTCGCCCAAGCTTGTGCCGCGCGGAATTTGCCCTTTGTCACCTTTTCGTCCGATCTTGTTTTCGATGGCCAAGGTGCGCGGCCTTATCTTGAGAGCGACGCCGCGAATCCCCTGTGCACCTATGGGGCCAGCAAGCACGCGGCAGAGCAGCTTGTGGCCTCGGCGTGGGACAAAAGTCTTATCATCCGCACCAGCGCGTTTTTTGGACCGTGGGACCGCTACAACTTCGTTTGGTCCATCCTCAATCGCCTCCACAGGGGTGCGCCAGTGACGGCAAATGCGTATGAGATCGTGACGCCCACCTATGTGCCAGACCTTGTGCACGGCGCACTCGATCTGCTGCTGGACGGTGAGCAGGGGCTTTGGCACCTTACAAATCCGGGTGAAATCAGTTGGTTCGATCTGGCGCGCGCGGCAGCCAGCCATGCAAAGCTCGACGCCCAAGGCATCACCGCAGAGACCGCCACGCCCCCGCGCAGCACGGCCCTGACCACCGCGCGCGGGCTGGTGCTCCCCCCGCTCGACCAAGCGCTCTTTGCCTATGCGCGCGACAATGAAATTGCTTGGGCCGCCTGATGGTTGCGTTTCTGAGATATTTGCCGAACTGTTCTACTTGAATAATACAGTGTTTCGTTCCATCTATAGGGCAGATTTGCAAGGAGATGCCCGTGGCAACGACTGTCGAGGACGCTGGACTCACATTAACCGCACCTGATCCGGTACCGGTCGTCGCGCCCGCCAAGGCGGCGGGGCTGGTGCCGATTGACGACACTAAGAAGTCGGCGCTGGAAGAGAAGGCCGAGGCCTTTGTGGCCGAACTCGTCGTGCTGGACGCCAATTCGCCTGAGTTTGGCAAAAAGGTTGATCAGCTCGTCAACATGGGCCGCCGTGAGATTGCCGATGCCGCGGGCCAATCCAACCGCTTCCTCGACCGGCCCGTCCGCGCGATGGATCAGGACTCAACCGTTGGTGCGAACCTTGCCGAACTGCGCCGCACGATTGAAGACTTGGACCCGGGCAAGAAGGACGATCTGTTCACCCGCAAAAAGCTGTTCGGGATCATCCCTTATGGCAGCAAGCTGCGCGATTATTTTGACAGCTACAAATCAAGCCAGGGGCATATCGCCTCCATCCTGTCGCACCTCGCCTCTGGCAAGGATGAGCTGCTGAAGGACAATGCCGCCATTGATGTGGAGCGCCAGACACTCTGGGCGGCCATGGGTCGGCTGGAACAGATGATCCTTGTGTCCAAGGCACTCGATGCCAAGCTGGAGACCAGCGCCGCCGATATTGAGATCAACGACCCCGCCAAGGCCAAGGCGATCCGCGAGACGGCATTGTTCTACACGCGCCAGCGCACGCAGGATCTGCTGACGCAAATGGCTGTCACGGTGCAGGGCTATCTCGCGCTTGATCTCGTGAAGAAGAACAATGTTGAACTGATCAAGGGCGTCGACCGTGCGTCGACCACCACAGTCTCCGCCCTGCGGACGGCTGTGACCGTGGCGCAGGCGCTGGTCGGGCAGAAGCTCGTGCTGGATCAGATCACCGCGCTGAACACGACGACGGCCAACATCATCGATTCCACCGGCGAGATGCTGAAGAACCAGACAGCGCGCATCCACGAGCAGGCGGCAAGCTCGACCATCCCTGTCGAAACGCTGCAACGCGCCTTCCAGAACATCTATCTGACGATGGATCAGATCGACACCTTCAAGGCGAAGGCTTTGATTTCCATGAAGACGACCGTCGATACGCTGGGAGACGAAGTCGAAAAGTCCAAAGGCTATATCGCCCGGGCTGAGGGCCAAGCGCAGGCTGCGATCGAAGCCAGCGCGCCTAACCCCTTCTCGCCGGTCGAATAAGGGGCCGCGATGCGCAGCGAAGACGTTCTGGCTAGGGCGGAAGCCGCCCTCCAGCGGCATGGCGGCCAATCCCGTCTGCAGCAGCGTGCCATTCGCCGGATGGTCGACAGCGGCAAGATCAAGGCCAAGCGCATCCTCTGGCTCTCGCTCGCCTTCCTGATCGGCGTTCCCACGTTTGCGATGCTGATCAGCCCAATTGGCATTATGGGCTTTTTGCTCGCCATGATGCTGTTCTTCGGACTGGCGCTTGCTGCAATCATCCTTCCCGCCGGCTTGCGTGTGGACCCGGAACGCCTGCCGACAGCGCCGCTCAAGTCCCTGCCGCTGACAACCGAGGTCTGGCTGGCCGGGCAACGCCGCGCCTTGCCGCCCCCCGCACAACGGGTGGCCGACTCTATCGGCGTCAAGCTGGAACAGCTCGCCCCGCAATTGCAGGCGCTGAACGAGAAAGAGCCAGCGGCCCTCGAAATCCGCCGCCTGATTGCCGATGAACTGCCCGAGCTGGTCAATGGCTATTTCCGCGTGCCGGATCACCTGCGGCGTGACGGATTGAACGGCATGAGCCCCGACAAACAGCTCGTCGAAGGCCTGAACGTCGTGGAAAGTGAGCTTCAGCGGATGAGCGAACAGATCGCATCAGGCGACCTGCAACGCATCGCGACACAGAGCCGGTATCTGGAGTTGAAGTATCAGGGGATGGAGTAGGCCACCCTCTGCCATTCGTCACCCCAGCGAAGGCTGGGGTCTCCGACGTCGGGAGAACGAGATGCCAGCCTGCGCTGGCATGACGCTGCAGGAGCAGTCTACTGATACCCCGCCTGCCACATGGCGTTGAGCGCCATCACGGCCAGCAGCATGAAGCCAATCCAATCTATCGTCTTGTTGCGGCGGCGTGGGGTCATGCGGCATCATCTACACCGCGCGCCTGCTTTTCGAACGGACAACAACCTCCGCTACGGCGCTATTAATCATCTCATTTGGTGTGGCTATTTTGGGCGAACCACCGCGCCCCTTGCTTTTTGGGCCCGCATCCGCCAATGCCCGCCTTCCCCAAAAGGGAATCGAAGAAAGCCGGAGGGGCGACCGCATGGGGCGGCGTCAGCGATCGGCCAGGAAAGGCAAGCTTTATGGCTCTTTATGAGCACATTTTTCTTGCGCGTCAGGATCTGGCTCAAGCCCAGGTTGACGCGTTGGCGGCAACAGCCACCGAAATCGTCGAAACAAACGGCGGTAAGGTCTCTAAGACCGAAACTTGGGGTCTTCGCACCCTCGCCTACAAAATCGCCAAGAACCGCAAGGCACATTATGTGATGCTTGCCTTCGAAGCGCCCGGCGACGTTGTTGCCGAACTCGAGCGTCAGACGCAGATCAACGAAGACGTGCTCCGCTACATGACCGTTAAGGTTGATGAGCAGGAAGCCGGTCCGTCGGTGATGATGCGTAAGGGCGAGCGCGACCGCAAGCCGCGCCGCGACGACGAAGCTCTAGATTTCTAAGGAAGGCACCAGACCATGGCACGCCCATTTTTTCGCCGGCGCAAGAGCTGCCCGTTCGCAGCCAAGAACGCCCCGAAGATCGATTATAAGGACGTCCGTCTGCTTCAGGGCTTTGTCTCTGAACGTGGCAAGATCGTTCCGTCGCGCATCACCGCCGTTTCTGCAAAGAAGCAGCGCGAACTGGCCCAGGCCATCAAGCGCGCCCGTCACATCGGGCTTCTGCCCTTCATCGTGAAGTAAGGAATACACCCGATGGAAGTCATCCTTCTCGAACGCGTCGAAAAGCTCGGCGCAATCGGTGACGTGGTCACCGTTAAGAACGGCTTTGCCCGCAACTTCCTGTTGCCGCGCAACAAGGCGCTTCGTGCCAACGAAGCCAACCGCAAGCTGTTTGAAGCAAACAAGGCGAAGATCGTCGCCGATAACGAAGTCAAGCGCACGGAAGCCGAAGCGGCGTCCAAGGGCATTGACGGCGTCTCGGTTACGCTCATCCGTCAGGCGTCCAACACTGGCCAGCTTTATGGTTCAGTGGCTGTCCGCGACATTGTCGAAGCGCTCGTCGCTGATGGCAAGAAGGTCGGCAAGCAGCAGGTTGTCCTCGACAAGCCAATCAAGGCCATTGGCCTGTATGAAGTGAAGGTTTCGCTCCACGCGGACGTGTCGGTTACCATCAAGGTGAACGTTGCCCGCTCGCCGGAAGAAGCCGACCTGCAGAGCAAGGGTGTCGATATCATGGCCTCGATGTTCGAAAAGGACGTCGCAGGGTTCACCGAAGATTTCGATCCCAATGCCGAGCCTGGCACGATTGCCGAAGAAGGCGCCGAAGCCCCCGCAGCAGCGGAAGCCTCGGACGACGCCTGATCGGTTTTCCGCCAGACACGTTATCGAAAAAGGTCGGCCTTCGGGTCG
>JBBATT010000153.1:0-5924 GCA_040398605.1 Chakrabartia sp. | reverse complement strand
GTTGCAGTTCCCATCCGCACCCGGCGCACCGATGAAGGTTTTGTGCGGGACGGCGAGTTCCATCTGGTGGATGATATGCGGCTCGGTCGCGACGATCAGCGTGTCGCCTTCCATCGTCTTGGCATAGTTTAGGATGCCACTGGTCGATCCGACATAATCCGCATGGTCCACGATATGCGCGGGGCATTCGGGATGCGCGGCGACAGGCGCACCGGGGTGCTGCGCTTTCAGCTTGATCAGCTCAGTTTCCGAAAACGCCTCATGCACGATGCAGACGCCGGGCCATAACAGCATCTCCCGCCCGAGCTTGCGCTGGAGATAGCCGCCGAGATGCTTGTCCGGGCCGAAGATGATCTTCTGGCTCAACGGGATTTGAGAGAGAATCTTTTCAGCGGAAGAACTTGTGACGATAATGTCAGACAGGGCCTTCACCTCGGTCGAGCAGTTAATATAGGTCAGCGCGATATGGTCCGGGTGCGCCTCGCGGAAGGCCTTGAACTGGTCGGGCGGGCAGCTGTCTTCCAGGCTGCACCCGGCGTCCATATCCGGCAGGATCACCGTCTTGTCGGGGGAAAGGATTTTCGCCGTTTCCGCCATGAAGCGCACGCCGCAAAAGGCGATGACGTCTGCGTCGGTTTCCTGTGCCTTGCGGCTCAGTTCCAGACTATCGCCCACATAGTCCGCCAGATCCTGAATCTCCGGGCGCTGATAATAATGCGCGAGGATGATGGCGTTGCGCTCCTTGCGCAGACGTTCAATTTCGGCGCGGATATCGACACCGGCAAGGCTGGCAGTAGGGGCGTTCATCGGGAAACCTCTCGGGATTGCAATTATTGACCGGCGAAGGTCACATCCACCTTCGCTTCTATACCGGCCGCCGCAAGCGGCATAGCAAAACTGGATTGCACGGCGCGAACTGTGGCTTCGCGGGCGAGTTTCATCGTGACTGCACCAGCCGCCTGACGGATGACGTCTTCGCGCGCCTTGGCCTTGTTTTCCACGTCGAGCGACGTTTCCACATCGGTCAGCGCCATCAACACCGCCCCGCTCCCATATTCGCGCGCCTGGCCCAGATCGAACTCCGGCCCCGCAATCTGGATGGGCGGCAAGCGGACGGAGAGCGTATTGGTCTCTTTATCCCAGCTCAAATCCTGCTGGCGCAGGCGCGCCATATCGACTTCATAGCGGATCATCGCGGGCAGGATCAGCGTCTTTTCAGCACTAAAGCCAAGCTGTGTCTTGCTGGACGTCACGACCGTCACAAAGCGCGCGGCAAAGGCAGAAAGCCGGTTCTGTTCCTGCAATGCCGCAAGGCTGGAGGACACGACGGTTTCGACGGGCGGATTGAAGCGGCGCTGCAACATCCAGATGCTGCCGCCCGCAATGATCGCGAGGCCAAGCAGCAGGACTATCAGGCGTTTCATGCGGCCAGCTTCCATCCCGCCTCCTCAGTGCCCAGAACTACCCCACGCCCCCGCAGGTCGAGCAAATGCGCGAGCACGGAGCGACCGGCCGCGCCGTGGAGGCGTTTGTCGACGCCCTTATACATGCTGAGCACCATGTCCGGAATGTGGCCGGTCCCGGCCTCCAGCAGCCGCAATATCTGCCCTTCACGCTGCTTGCGATGCCCCATCATCCCGCGCACGAGCCGCTGGGGGGCTTCAATGGGCGCACCGTGCGCGGCGTAATAGACCGCGTCGTCGCGCTCCATCAGCAGCGCGAGGCTCCGCATATAATCGGCCATGTCCCCGTCGGGAGGGGAGACGACACTGGTCGACCAGCCCATCACATGATCGCCGGTGAACAGGGCTTTCTCCTCCGCCAGCGCAAAGCAGAGATGGTTAGACGTGTGGCCGGGCGTCGCGAGCGCCGTCAGCGTCCAGCCGGGGCCGGAGACGCTTTCACCATCGGCCAAAACCCGGTCGGGCACATAGGTCGCATCAAAGCTCGCATCTGCACGGGGACCATCATCTTCCAGAACGAGCGGCGCACAGCCGATGATCGGCGCTCCCGTCGCCGCCTTTAACGGCGCTGCAGCAGGCGAATGATCGCGGTGGGTGTGCGTGCACATGATCGCCACGATCTTTTCGCCCGACAGGATGTCGATCAACGCGTCCACATGATGCGGGTCATCGCCCAGCGGGCCGGGGTCAATCACCGCAACCTCGCCCGTGCCCACGATATAGGTCTGCGTGCCCGTATAGCTGAAGTGGGACGGATTATGCGCCAGCACGCGGCGGATCAGCGGGCTGATCTGCTCGGCAACGGCATAGGGCTCTTTGGAAAGGTCGGGCATATCCATCCCCCCTCATGTGGCGAAAGACACAGGGATGTTCAAGCAGAGAGGGCGGAAAGAGGGCCGGGGGCACAGATGAGGTGGGATGAAGCCTCATCTGCACCCCCGGTCTTTGTCTCCGGCCGGAAAAGGGAAGTTACGGCCGGAGGGGAGACTTTATTCCTTTGGATAATCCTTGCGCGGCCCGTTCAGGCGCGCGATTTCCTTATCGAGTGCGGCGAGCGCCTTGTCCCGCGCGTCCCCGGCGTCTGCCATATCCTTGGCAATGCGGTCGCGCGCTTCGGAAAGCTTCTTGGCCATTTGGGCATCGGAGAGGTCCGGCGCGCCACAGATGACAATCTTGGCCTTGCGGATTTTGCCGCTGTCGTCGGCCACATCATTCTCCGTCGCGAACTTGCGGCCACCGGCTGCGCAATCAGCGATGACGATGTTCTTTTCCTCGCGCATCTCTTGCGTGCCATCATCATGGCGAATGATGATGGTCTTGGTCATCTTGGGCTCCGGCCCATTCGCGGCAAGCGTGGGGGACGCGAGCCCGAACAGCGTGCCAACCACAAGCGCGGTTCCGGCAATGATAAAAGCCCTGTCTGAAATCATGATCTTCCTCCTCTTCTCTTGTTATTCTTAGGATAACGGCAGGTGCGCGGGTTCATCCTCCATGCGCACATCGAGCGCCGTCAGGATGGATTGACGCAGACCAGCGGGGATCATCGGATCGCCAGCAATCTGCGCGCGCGCCTGTGCAAGCGATTGACGGACCATCGCACGCGTCGCCTTTGCATCCGGCGTGCACACCGCAACGCGAATCATGCGGGTTGGGCCGTCGGGCAGAACAACCTGCTGCACAAAGCTAGAGAGCTTTGCCCCTTCGCCGCAGCGCGCGGGCATGGCGGATGAGATTGTGGTGCTGATTGGGCGGGCACGGAATGCGGGTCCGGCCTCTGCCAGCGCAAGTTCTTCGTTCGTCTGAGCCTCTTCTTCCTCCCGTCGACGATCCTCCAAGGCCTGCATCGCATTACTCAGGTCTGCGCCAAGCGCGCCGTCAACATCGTTTGCACTCGCGAGGACAGGCGGCACAGGCGCCACTGGCGGAACAGGAAGCGAGACAGGGGCAACTGGCGAAGACACGTCAGGCACCGCAGGAACGGGCACGACATGGTGAAGAGCGAGCACTGGGGATACCTGCTGCACGCTCTGCGCCGCTTTAGCCGAAAGTCCGGTCGATACCGTCACCGCCAAACCACCGACGACCAGCAGTCCGGCAACGGCGCCACCACCGCGCATCGGCGCAAGGCGGCCCTCAACAATCCGCCGCAGCCGCGTCTTGAGGCCGGTCTGTGCTGTCATCGTGCAGGCCGCGAGCGGAACGCCGCCGGTTGCCGATTTGACGAGGGCAGAGCCATAAGTGTGGCGATCCTCAGACGAGGCACCGCGCAGGACCATGGCATCGCACGCCGCCTCCTGATCGAGCCGGAAGGCACGCCAGGCGATGTGCGCGACCGGATTGAACCAGTGGAGTGCCAGCACGCCAAGGCCCGCAAAATTGGCGATCAGATCGCCCCGCCGGTGGTGCGTCACTTCATGTTCCAGCGCGAACCTTTGCTCCGCCGCATCATAACGGTCGGCAAAGTCGGCGGGGACAACAACCATCTTGCCGCGCACCCCAAAGGCCAGTGGGGACCGGACCAAGTGGCTCGCCTGCACAGGGAACGCCTCATGATCGCACAAAGGTTCGCAATCCTGTCGCACGCGGGCGGCAAAGCGGCGATAGGCTGCAAGGTGCCAGCCGAGGAAGGCCAAGCTTCCAATGGCCCAAACCGCCGCGAAGACGAGAACCCAGTTGGTACTTGCTTCAACGACCGGAGCCACCTGCCCGATCAGGACAGACACTTTCGCGGCGGGCGCAACGGCGGCGGCACCCCAGCTTTCGGGCAAGGGTGGCAGCACCATGCGCAGCGCAGGCAACAGCCACAAAGCATAAGCGATGCGCGGGCCGAAGTGACGGCTCACCGGCTCGCGGACGGCAAGGACGACAAGCATGAGGAGAGTCGACGCCATCAGCGTCTCGATGATCCAGCCGCTCATGTCTTCAACTCCCGCAAAAGGGCTTCGATCTCGGCAATGTCTTCCGCAGACAGCTTTTCGGCTTGGGCGAACTGCGCGACCAACGGGCTCAATTTGCCCCCGAATAGCCGATCGACCAAGCGGCGCGATTCGCCCGATACATAGGCCGAGCGTTCAATGGCCGGACGGTAGAAGAACTTGCGCCCCTCCGCCTCTGTCGTCAGCGCGTCCTTGCTCACAAGGCGGGAGAGCAACGTCTTCACCGTCGCCAGCGTCCAGCTTTGCGAGTCGGAGAGGCGGTCATAAATGTTCTGCGCGTCGAGCGGGGCATGATCCCACAGGACCTCCATCACCGCATGTTCTGCATCGCTGATCCGTTCGGCCATCTGCCAGATCCTTGTCGGTTCGAGTCTCAACGCATCTCGTATGACTACAGATGTAATCGTTAGGCTGAACGTTGGATGAATAGAAATCGCCATGCACGTCACCCAAGCGAAGGCTGGGGTCTCCCGGCCCATGCGCACAAAATGCCAGCCTACGCTGGCATGACACCGTTGAGGGCCAATGTTGTCGGGAATTTTGACAAATGGGGTGTCTGGTTAATTTCGCTTCACCATTGAGAGCGTCAGAAAACCGGCACTGGCACGCTCTGGCACGCGCCCTGCATTGTTATTCGTGTTCCCAACGAGCGTTCCCCAAACGCTTCTTAAAGGGCGGATCGACTGCTCCTCTGGTCTCGCGTCGATCCGCCCTTTTCCGTTTCAGCTCTGTTTGAAGATGGCGCGTTCAAAGCCGTGCGCAGCCAACGCGCCTGCCAATTGTGCGGCGATGAAGGCAGGCACGTCTGCGGGGACGATACCTGCGAAACTGTCACTTAGGCTGCGTGCAATCGTGATCGCAGGGTTGGCAAAGCTCGTCGACGAGGTGAACCAATAGGCCGCCGTGATGTAGAGCGCCACGCTCAGCGGCACGGCCTCCGGACGGTTTCGGACCGTCAGCAGGATGGTCATGACCAGGCCGAAGGTCGCGACAAACTCCCCCAACCACTGGCCGGGGCCGGTGCGGATATGGGTGGAGGCCTGGAGGATCGGTAGATCGAACATGGCATGGGCCGTCCATACCCCGGCGATGCCCGCCAAAATCTGGACGGCGATTGTCGCGGCCAGCCCATTCCAGCTGCTGTCTCCACGCAGCCGCGCAACAAGGCTGACAGCTGGATTGAAATGCGCGCCAGACACGGGCGCAAGCATGGTGATCAAAACATAGAGTATGGCGGCTGTCGCCAGCGTATTGCCGATCAGGGCGACCGCGACATTCCCGCCTGCCAGCCGTTCCGCCATGATGCCGGACCCAACGACAGTCGCGAACAGAAAGAAACTGCCGAGTGCTTCGGCCCAAAGCCGCTGGATCATGCCGCCGCAGCCTCGCACGGCGCGCCCCCGCAGCAGTTTTCGGTCATGAACGCCATCAGCGTGCTCATCGCGGCAAAGTCCGCCGTGTAGATGATCGATCGGCTCTGCCGTCTTTGGGCCACGAGCCCGGCATTGGCCAATTGGGCGAGATG
>JBBATT010000152.1:0-5937 GCA_040398605.1 Chakrabartia sp. | reverse complement strand
CCGTAACCGCCAGATCGGTGTTCGGCTGAAGGGCCTCGTTCGCAAGATAGAGTGGATATTGATCGCGAAGTTTCATGACTAAAATCCTTCAATGACTGTCCAATGTGGACAGGCGCTCATACCTGCTTGCTGAGCGCCTTGATGTCCTTGTTCAGGATTTGATCGTTCTCCGTGTAATCCACAGGGCAGTCGATGAGGTGGACGCCCGGCGTGTTCAGCGTGTGCTGAAGCAGTTCCTTCAGATGTGCTGCGCTCTCCACGCGGTGCCCAAAGGCGCCATAGCTTTCGGCATATTTCACGAAATCGGGATTGCCATAGGTCAGGCCCCAATCGTCAAAGCCCATGTTCGCTTGTTTCCAGCGGATCATGCCATAGCTTGAGTCATTTAGGATCAGCACAGTCAGGTTGAGGCCCAAGCGGACGGCCGTTTCCATTTCCTGGCTGTTCATCATGAAGCCACCGTCGCCGCAGATCGCCATGATCTTGCGGTCTGGATAGACCATCGCGGAGGCCATGGCCGACGGCAGGCCTGCGCCCATGGTTGCTAGGGCGTTGTCCAACAGAACGGTGTTCTGCTGGCGCGCTTCATAGTTGCGGGCGAACCAGATCTTATAGACGCCGTTATCGAGGCAGATGATCCCGTTCGCGGGCATCGCCTGACGAATTTCACGCACCAAATAGGGTGGGAAGATCGGAAAGCGGGCATCGCCATCCAGAGACTTGGTGTGCGCGACTTCGGCCTGACGGCCCTTGTACATGAAGTCGAAATTCCACGACCCCGAGGGGACAATGTCTTCCTTAATCTGCCAGATGGCATTGGCAATATCGCCAATCACTTCAATCTGCGGGAAATAGACGGGGTCTACTTCGGCGGATTTGGAACTGATGTGGATCACTTCCGTGCCGCCATCCTTCATGAAGAAAGGTGGCTTTTCGATAACGTCATGGCCGATGTTCAAGATCAGATCCGCATGTTCGATCGAGCGGTGAACAAAATCGCCCGCTGAAAGAGCGGCGCAGCCAAGGAACTTGGGGTGTGTTTCGTCGATCGTGCCCTTGCCGAGCTGTGTCGTGACAAAGGGGATGCCTGTCTTTTCGATGAACTGGAGGAGCATACGGCTTGTCATGGTGCGGTTTGCCCCAGCACCAATCACTAGAACCGGTGCCTTAGCCGCTTCAATCTTCTGAACGGCGGCCCGGATTGATTTGGGGTCGGCATTGGGACGGCGCACATTGCTGCGCTTCATCGGAACGGCGTCGGTATGTTCGTCGGCAATATCTTCCGGAAATTCGATATGCGTGGCGCCGGGCTTTTCCTCTTCAGCCAAACGGAACGCTTCGCGGATGCGGCTCGGGATGTTGTCAGCAGACGTCAGTTGCTGCGTGAATTTGGTGATCGGCCGCATCATGTCGACAACATCAAGGATCTGGAAGCGGCCCTGTTTGGACTTCTTGATCGGCTTCTGGCCGGTGACCATCAGCATGGGCATGCCGCCCAGATAGGCATAGGCGGCAGCGGTGACGAAGTTCGTGGCACCCGGTCCGAGCGTCGCCATGCAGACGCCGGTCTTTCCGGTATGGCGACCATATGTGGCGGCCATGAAACCTGCGCCCTGCTCATGACGCGTCAGGATCAACTTGATCGTCTTTGAACGAGAAAGGCTGTCCAGCATGTCCAGGTTTTCTTCGCCCGGGACGCCGAAAATATACTCACAGCCTTCATCCTCAAGGCATTGTACAAACAGATCTGAAGCTTTCGTGGCCACCCTGTAATCTCCCAACCCAAAATAGTCTCAATGCCGGCGGCGCCCGCTTGGACGGACCTGCAAAGCTGCATATGGAATCTTAAATTCCCCCACTCACATTCATCACTGTAGTTTAGAAAAATAGCACGCTAATCTGGGTCCAAATTGGTGGTTCTAAAACGTTATATTGGTTCAAAAATGACGTTATGTAAGTGGTTTAGAAATACGCAGAGGTCTCCGGTTGTGATTGGGACCATCGTCCTTCCAACGTCATTGTGATGAGCGCCGACGCGCCGAGCATATGGTCCAAAGCTCGCACGCTTGAGAATGCCCACGCCCCGGTGCATCCGTATGCACCCTTCTTGTCTCTTGCCGCAATTTCCCTAGGGCTGGTTCCAAAGTTTTAGCAGGGCAGGTGAGTGATGGGTTTTGTAGCCGACAAATTGATTTTGTTTGGTGCTTCGGGCGATCTTTCGCAGCGGATGTTGCTGCCGTCGCTTTGTGCCCTGCATGCCGATGGGTTGGTCCGTGAGGACCTGCAAATTTTTGGCACCGCGCGTTCGGATATGTCCGACGAAAGCTTCCGGAGTTTCGCAGCTGTGGCGCTGGAGCGTTACCTGCCGGAGGACCGCAAGGCGGCTATTCCGGCCTTCCTCAACTGCCTCTTTTACCAGAAGGTTGATGCGTCGATTCCTGAGGAGTTTCCAGCTCTTGCACAGAAGGTGGGCACAGCGCGTGAAGGGCTGGCCATTTTCCTGTCAACGGCGCCGTCGCTGTTTGAGCGGACGATTGCCGGGCTGGCATCGACGGGGCTGGCGCAAGGCAATAGCCGCATCGGCTTGGAAAAGCCGTTGGGGACCGATCTCGCCACCAGCAAGCAGATCAATGACGCGGTGGCGGCGGCCTTCACGGAGGACCGGATTTTCCGCATTGACCATTATCTGGGCAAAGAAACCGTCCAGAATCTGCTCGCTTTGCGCTTTGCTAATATCTTGTTTGAACCGCTGTGGAACGCCAGCCACATCGACCATGTTCAGATCACCGTTGCCGAAACGGTAGGCCTTGAAGGGCGTGTGGGCTTTTACGACGGGGCGGGCGCGCTGCGGGATATGGTGCAGAACCATATGCTTCAGCTGCTCGCGCTCGTCGCGATGGAGCCGCCATCAAGCTTTGATGCGACCGCCGTGCGGGACGAAAAGGTCAAGGTTCTGCGCTCGCTGCGGACCGTGGAGCCGGGCGAGAGTGTCACGGGCCAATACAGGGCAGGCGCAATCGCGGGCCAAGCCGTGCCCGGATATGATGAGGAACTGGGGGCGGCCTCCGTCACTGAAACCTTTGTCGCGCTGAAGGCGCATGTCGACAATTGGCGTTGGAAGGGTGTGCCTTTCTACCTGCGAACAGGCAAGCGCCTGCCGGAGCGCAAGACGGAGATTGCCATTCAGTTCAAGCCGGTGCCGCATTCCATCTTTGCAGGGAACGGTGCCCATACCGAACCCAATCGACTGATCATCGGCATCCAGCCGCAGGAAAACGTTCGTATGTCGGTGATGGCAAAGGTGCCGGGGCTGGACAGGGGCGGCCTGCGCCTGCGTGAGGTGCCGCTCGATATCTCGATGCCGAATGCTTTTGCCGGCGCGCGTCGACGGATTGCCTATGAGCGGCTGCTGCTCGATCTGGTTGAAGGAGACCAGACGTTGTTCGTGCGTCGCGATGAGGTGGAGGCACAGTGGCACTGGATTGACGCCATCCGTCAGTCTTGGACAACGCATAATGTCGAACCCAAAAGCTATACGGCAGGCAGCTGGGGGCCTTCAGCTGCCATCGCTCTGGCGGAACGCGATGGAGTGACCTGGCATGAGTAATCTGCACCCTGTCATTGAAGCCGTGACGGCTCGGATCGTCGAAAAGAGCAAGGCCGGTCGGCAGCGCTATCTCGAACTGATCGCGCGACAGGGCGAGGCCGGTGTGAACCGGGAGCGTTTGTCGTGCGGCAATCTGGCGCACGCCTTTGCGGCGTCGGGTGATGACAAGAGCGCCATTCGCGCTGGTGCCACGATGAACATGGGCATTGTGACGGCCTATAACGACATGCTGTCGGCGCATCAGCCCTATGGCCGGTACCCGGAAGCCATCAAGATGTTCGCGCGTGAAGTGGGGGCGACGGCTCAGGTAGCAGGTGGTGTGCCCGCCATGTGCGATGGCGTGACGCAGGGCCAGTCCGGCATGGAGTTGTCTTTGTTCAGCCGCGATACCATCGCGCTGGGGACAGCGGTCGGGTTGAGCCATGCGATGTTTGAAGGCGTGTTGCTGCTCGGCATTTGCGACAAAATCGTTCCTGGCTTGCTGATCGGCGCGCTGCGCTTCGGCCATTTGCCGACGATCCTGATCCCTGCCGGCCCCATGCCGACGGGCCTTGCCAATAAGGAAAAGCAGCGCGTCCGGCAGCTTTATGCCGAAGGAAAGGCGACCCGCGCGGAACTCTTAGAAGCAGAATCTGCGTCTTATCATGGAGCTGGCACCTGCACCTTTTTTGGCACAGCAAATTCCAATCAGATGATGATGGAGGTCATGGGCCTCCACATGCCCGGCGCGGCGTTCATCAATCCGGGCACCAAGCTGCGGACAGAGTTGACCCGCGCCGCGGTGCACCGTTTGGCGGAGATCGGTTCGGCGGGGGATTGTCGTCCGCTCGGCCATTGTGTCGATGAAAAGGCGATCGTGAATGCTTGTGTGGGGCTGCTCGCCACGGGCGGGTCGACCAACCACGCCATCCACATCCCCGCCATCGCCCGCGCCGCCGGGATTAAGATCGACTGGCAGGACCTCGATGAGCTCTCGGCGGCTGTGCCGCTCATCGCGCGAGTCTATCCAAATGGCGCCGGCGACGTGAACCATTTCCACGCGGCAGGTGGCATCGGCTTTGTTATCCGCACGCTGCTGGAGGCGGGACTGCTCCATCGTGACATCATGACCGTCGCAGGCAATGACTTGAGCGACTATGCGCGGGAACCTCTGCTCGACGGTGAAAAGCTGGTGTGGCGCGATGCGCCCGCTGAAAGCGCGGATGACACTATGCTGCGCCGCCCTGACGCGCCTTTCCAGCCGGATGGCGGCATGCGGCTGGTGCAAGGCAATCTTGGACGCGCGACCTTCAAGACGAGCGCTGTCGACCCGGATCGCTGGACCATTGAGGCGCCGTGCCGCGTGTTCGATAATCAGGAAGCTGTCATCGCCGCGTTTAAGGGGGGTGAGTTGGACCGGGATGTCGTTGTCGTTGTCCGGTTTCAGGGGCCAAAGGCAAACGGCATGCCTGAACTGCACAAACTGACCCCATCTTTGGGCGTCTTGCAGGATCGGGGTTTAAAGGTTGCCCTCGTCACCGATGGCCGCATGTCAGGCGCGAGCGGGAAGGTGCCTGCTGCGATCCATCTGACGCCGGAAGCCTTGGGCGGTGGCCCGCTTGCACATGTGCTTGATGGTGATGTCGTCCGTCTGTGCGGTCATGACGGCACGCTCGAAGTGCTGACAGATATTTCGACGCGGGAGGCCGCGACGCCACCCCAGAGCGAGGAGGGGCTAGGCCGGGAACTCTTTGCGATGATGCGCCTTTCGGCGGATAGCGCAGAAATGGGTGCCTCGGCCATGTTGGCTGCGGCAGGTCTATGACGCAGATTGTTGCGGTCGACATTGGGGGCACGCACGCCCGCTTTGCATTGGCTGATGTAGCGGGCGGGCAGGTCGTTTCCCTAGGCGCGGCAGTGACACTCCAGACGGCAGATCACGCATCGTTCCAGACCGCATGGGAAGCCTTTGCCGAACAGACCGGGCATAGCCTGCCCAAGGCGGTCGGCATTGCTGTTGCAGGTCCGGTGGATGGGGATGTGATCAGGTTCACCAATAATCCGTGGATGCTTCAACCCGCGCAATTATCAGCTCAATTGCACGTTGATGCCCTTTCGTTGGTGAATGATTTTGCGGCAGTTGGTCATGCCGTTGCCCAGGCCGGGCCTGAGCATTTCCTGCATCTTTGCGGGCCGGACGTGGATTTGCCGGTCGATGGCACCATCAGCGTGCTGGGGCCGGGGACGGGACTTGGCGTATCCCAAGTCTGGCGCACGGGCGCTGACTATCATGTGGTGGCCACAGAAGGCGGGCACGCCGACTTTGCCCCGCTTGATGCCATTGAAGATGA
>JBBATT010000151.1:3819-5941 GCA_040398605.1 Chakrabartia sp. | reverse complement strand
TCGGGTGCTTCAGTCAATTACACTTTGCCGAACAGCAAGTCGTTCACGCTGAACCGTGTCATTGGCGACGATCCAAGCAAGATTTTCGGCTCGTTGACGTCCAATGGTCAGATTTATCTGCTCAATCCCCGCGGCATTCTGTTTGGCGCCGGCAGCCGCGTGAACGCGGCTGGCCTGGTGGCCAGCACGATGGCCATGAAGGATGAGGATTTCCTGGCCAGCCGGTATGTGTTTACCGACAACGGATCTAAGGCTGCTGTCGTCAATGAAGGCGAAATCATCGTCAACGGTGGTTATGCAGCCCTGCTGTCCTCAAACGTGCGTAACGAAGGCATTGTCTCGTCACGTCTGGGTACGGTCGCAATGGCCGCTGGCCAGAAGCTGACCCTCGATGTGTCCGGAGATCAGCTTGTGTCGGTGCAGGTGGAACCTGCGCTCGTAAGCCAGTTGATCGAAAACAGGGGCATGATTGCGGCTGAAGACGGCCGCGTCATTATGACGATGTCATCGGAACGCCGCCTGATGGACAGCGCGATCGCATCGCGCGTGCAGCAGGCCAACGAGATTGTTGCCGCAGGTGATGGCACGGTCAGCCGCATCACAGCTGCTGGACAGATCAACGCGGCGACGGTGGATGTTCAGGCCGGATCTGTGGGTGTGGCTGAAATCGCAGGCGAAGTGAATGCCTTAGGCAATGCAGGTGTGGGCGGAAAGATTGCCATTACCGGTGGCGATGTCGTTTTGAAGGCCTCGGCAAAGCTTGACGCCACAGGTCCGTCCAAAGGTGGTCAAGTCAATGTTGGCGGCGGCTATCAAGGGGCATCAGAAGACCTGTTCAACGCCCGCACCACAACGGTGGAAAGTGGTGCATCAATCTCGGCGAATGCCTCAGAATCTGGGGATGGTGGCAACATTGTCGTCTGGTCTGACCGGCTTACGAAATTCGCGGGCCAGATTTCAGCAACTGGAGGCCGTGATGCCGGCAATGGCGGCTTTGCTGAAGTCTCCGGAAAATCGCTGCTCGACTTTACCGGCACGGTAGACCTGCGTGCGGCGTCAGGCACGTCAGGCACCTTGCTGCTTGATCCTTATGACCTGACTATCCAATCGTCGGGATCAGACTCGAATGTCACTGGCACAGATGCGACCGGCACCAGTTCCATCCTTACTGTCTCCTCGCTCCAAAGCGCGCTGAACAGTGCCAACGTTGTTGTCACGACCGGTGATACAACGACGAGTGGTCAGGATGGCAACATTACGGTTGCGAGTGACTTCAGCTGGTTGTCGTCTAACAACCTGACGCTTCGTGCTGCGAATAACATTGCGATCAACGCGAATGTTCTGGCTCTCTCTGGTGCGCTGACCCTGCAAGCGGGTCTTGCTGCAGATGGCACAACCGCGTCGTCTTCTGGCACAATCTCGCTGGCCGCTGCGAATTCCATCCGGCTGCTGTCCAAAGGCCTGACGGCGACGGCTGTGACCGGCATTGATTTGAGCGGCTATCTCGAGTCCAAAACCCTGGCTTCACTGTTCTCGACCAACGGAAATGTGAGTGCATCGAGCACGAGCAATTCGTTTTCTGCCGGTATAGCGGCAACGTCCGGCGCGACAGGCAGCCTGACAATTAAGGGCACCGGAAACACCGAATTGAAGGCGATTAGCGCCGGTTCGGGCGGTGCGACTATCGAGATTGCTGGTAGCGTCAGCAGCACGTCCAGCTTCGCCTCTGCAGGTGCAGTTTCAATCACGACGCCTTCGGGCTCTGATGGTAATATTGTACTCACTGGCGCATTCTCTGCCGCCGGAAACGTCTCACTGTTGGCTGACAAGCCGGGGTTCATCCGGATTACCAATATTGCCGGTAACACGACATTTAGCTCAATTGAGGCTGGCGGCGCGATCACGCTGGCCAGCGCTGCCAACACGCTGACTTTTGGCGTCAGTTCGCAGGCCATTACCGGTCTTGCGGGTGACGCAGGCCAAGCCAGTGGTCTTGTTTCCATCACAGCTGCCGCCGTCAACATCGTAAAGTCTATCGTGACGGCAGGCGGTAACGTCAGCATTACATCGACGTCCGGCGCCATCACCGCATCAGCGGGTGCCGACATCACGACCACCGCGA
>JBBATT010000151.1:0-3809 GCA_040398605.1 Chakrabartia sp. | reverse complement strand
CAAACACCGGAACGACGTCCGGTTCTGTTGCGATTGTCGGTGCGACAAACGTCTCTTTGAACAACATCACGACGACTGGCGCTGCGAATGATCAGGCGGCGGGCAGTAACGCGGCCACCGTTAATGTAAGTTCGACTGCGGGCGATGTCTCAGTATTCACAATCACCACTTCGGGTGGCCAGCCATTGCGTGTGGATCGCGGTGGTCGCGGTATCGGCAACGATGGGAACG
This sequence comes from Chakrabartia sp., assembly GCA_040398605.1. Lineage (GTDB taxonomy): Bacteria > Pseudomonadota > Alphaproteobacteria > Sphingomonadales > Sphingomonadaceae > Aquisediminimonas. The sequence continues at coordinate 3,578 of JBBATT010000151.1, read as the reverse complement.
CGGCCAGCATCACGCTGTCCAGCAGTTCCGGTCACAAGACCGTTCTTCGTGGAAATTTGACGGCCATCGGCGGTAATTTCAGCGGCACCAGCGCGGCAGCACAGGGCCTTGGCGGGAACATTTTGACCACAGGTCCCGTCACACTTGCTGAACATGTGTCGATCGATACCGGCGCGACGACGGGTTATGTCTATCTTCTGGGAACCGTTGATTCTGACAGTGCCAGTGCGCTTAAGTCTTTGTCGATTACAGCTGGTGCCGGCAACGTGCGCTTTGGCGATACGGTTGGTCAGACGGCGGCGCTCTATTCAGTCGACGTTGTCTCGGCGGTCACGACGGACATTTTTGCGAGCCTCAAGACGGACGGATCGACCAATATTTCCGGTCGGACGACAGGTGTCCGGATTGCGACGACAAGCAAGCTCAATCTTGGCAACGTCTCGACGGAGTCCAACAACACTGCTTTGGTCATCGATACGAGTGGTGGGAATGGGGTCTTCACGCTCAACAATAGTGCGTCCACCATTGTCGCGCAAATGCGCGCGCCGGTTGAATTCAAGCGCGGTTCTGGGGCCATCAATCTAAACTCCACCCTGTTCAGCACGACGGGTGAGTATAATAATCTGAGCTTCACCACTGCCTCGGGTTCGGGCGGCGGCACAATTACCATTGCCAGCACCATCGGCGGCGGCACGCAGGCCAGCACTTCTGGGCTTGGAGACATCTTAGTCGACAGCGTCAGCAACCTTAGTTTTCAGGCTGGCATCGCTGCAAAAAGCTTGGTTTCGCTTGGCGGTACCGGAACGATCACGCTCGCCACAAACACGAGCACGGCCCAATTCTATAATGGTGCGAATGGCCTTCAACTGGGTTCAAGCAGCGGGTCTGCCATCTCCGTCAACTTAAACGCAACGCTGTCGTCTGCGGGCGCGCCTGTGTCGTTGACAACTACCGGCGCGAATGCCGGACTTACAATTTCGGGCACGACGACGACCGCCGGCGGCGCGGTGACAATCTCGACCAAGGGGGCGTTGTCCGCCACGGGTAACAATAGCAGCATTGCGACGTCAAACGGAGCCATCACGCTGACGGGCCTTGGCGGCATTGATAACTCATCGAACCAGTCAGCAAGCTCCTACAATGCCGGATCCGGCAAGATCCGAATGTACGGTGGCGGCAATACCATCACCATGTATGCGCTGCTGACGTCAACCAACGCAGATACCGGCGGCACGCCTGCAATTCTCATCACCGATGCCGGTACGGTCAACGTTTCAATCGTCAACGCAAATGCGAACAACCTTGGCACCGGCACATTCCAAGTCGGGATTGTAGCCTCGGATACAGCGATTGCGCCCGCACAAAGTGTCGGCGCAGGCGGATCTTTGACGTTGCTTTCATCCGGACTTCGTCTGCGCACCAGCCAGGCTTTGAAGCTGAAATTCACCGGCGATGAATCGTCCAATAGCTTCCTTATCACCGGCACGGACGCCAGTGGCGCTGCCCAGACAGAAACGGTCAGTGGGACCGCTGCGGGCACCGTTACGTCGACCAAGTCGTTCAAGTCGATCACGAGCGTGGTGGCGACCAATGCGACCGCTGCAAATGTCTCCGTCGGCCTTGCGAGCAGCGATACAATTTCCGGTGCGCTCACGCAGCAGAACCCCTTTAATCAGACTGGCAAGATCGACATCGCCAGCCTGACGGTCTCCTCTGCAAGTTCGATTTCGCTCACATCGTCCTCCAACAAGATTGACACGCTGAGCAGCTTTGACGTTGGCAGCAGCCTGACCGTGAAAGCCGTCGGCCACACAGCGGGTATGGCGCTCACCGGAAATGTGACTGCGACGTCCGTTGACATCGCGACCGGCAATGGCGCGCTTATCCTTGGAAATTACAATATTACGGGAACGTCTGGGAATGTAACGCTCACCGGACTTGGCGTAACTCAAGGCGCAACGTCGAACATAACTGCATCTGGCGCGGTCTATGTTTATGGATTTGATTATAATAACGGAAACAATAGAGGGGTCGTAAATCTCCAAGGTAATATTGTTGCCGGAAGCACCAGTGACAGTTCCGTATTTATTCACGGTTTCTCGAATGCGATACTCGGAAACATTACTGCCGGAACCAGCACAACACGTGGTGGACTGACCATTGGTGATGATTCTTATTTCAATACGTCATTGGGCGGGAATAACTACTGGAACTGGTTTACCGGAACGGTCACCCAGAATACCGGAACGACGATCAAGGTTGGCCGTCTTTACATGCGGTCGCGCGACGCGTCTTCAGGTTCTGGTGCCATCAACCTGACCAACCCGAACAATGAATTCCGGGCCGTTGACCGTATTCTGCGCTATGGTTCCTTCTCAATTTTTGATGCCGACACTGAAGGCAACAATCTGGTCCTCCAGAGCAGTCTTCATGAAGGCAGCAACCAATCTTCCATCAAAATCAAGACCATGGGTGCTCTGACAGCCAATGGTATTGATATACAAGGCTATGGCGTGACCCTTGAGGGAACGTCGATTACGTCCAGTGCAAATATTTGGTCGGGTGTTGGCGACTTAATCTTGCGTCCAAACGGCGGGAACGTGACGCTGTCGGGGACACAGCGTTCAAATTCATCGGCACAGAGCTATTTCATTCAGAACGCTAATAATGTTCAGCTCGGTTACACAGAGAATAATTTTGCCAAACTTCAGTTTGGTGCGGATGCCGTAACAGCGGCCGTTTCGGCAAGTCAGGCCGTCTCGATCTATGGCGGGACGCTAACCATTAATGGGAGTGCGGCCGCAAGCAGCGTGGCAACATCTTCTACAGGTAACCGTGTCGTCATCACCAGCGGTGCTGATGATAGCACGCGGACATTTACCGTTGCAGGCACCGACATGTTTGGCCGCACACTTACGGAAACAATTACCGGCGCGAACGCCGGTGCCGCGTCAGGCAGCAAGTATTTTGCAACTGTAACCTCCGTTTCCGCTGGCGCCGGACGTAGTTCTTCTGTTGCTGTAGGCTGGGCGACAGAAAGTGTTGCGGGCAACGTCACTCAACAGAACGATATCGATTTGACAGCGCTGTCCGGGAAGGTTGGCGGGTCAATCACGCTCAGCCGCACGAACAACAGCTTTAGCTCTGTGACGAACTTAACCGCTGGCGGCGCGATAACCCTCCAGACGGACAATAACCTGACAATTTCGGGTGCGCTTGTTTCCACAACCGGTGCGGTTACCGTCTCGAACTACTATACCCAGACGATCAGCTCCACGGGTTCGATCTCGGCCGACGGCAACGTCTCGCTGCTGTCCACACAGGGTTTGCTGTCAATTTCAGGTGCTGTGACGTCGAACACAGGCGGTGTCACACTGCAGACCAACAATGGCAGCGGCACGATCACGCTAGCGGCGGCAGGATCGCTTAATACGCTGGGCACCGCCCAGGCCGTGACGCTCAATTCCTATCGGGATGTGAACATCTCAGGCGCAATTGCGGCGACAGGCAACATCACGATCAGTACGGCTTATGTGAACGGCGCGCTTGGCGCTTTCTCCAACACCGGGGCGATTACC
>JBBATT010000150.1:0-5978 GCA_040398605.1 Chakrabartia sp. | reverse complement strand
GCCCATCAGCCGGGCCCCTGCATCGCGCATGGCGTTGAGCCGTTCCAGTCTCAGCTGCAGCCGCATCGCCAGTTCTTCGGGGCTCGGTTCGATCTCCGGATCTTTGGGCAGCAGCAATCCGGATTTGAGATAAGCGAGCCAAGCCGCCATCACGAGATAGTCTGCCGCCAACTCCAGCTTCAGCGCCTTGGCATCATTGATGAAGGCCAAATACTGGTCGACCAAAGCGAGGATGGAGATTTCGCGCAGGTCGACCTTCTGGGACCGCGCAAGGGTCAGCAGCAAGTCGAGCGGACCTTCCCAACTGCCCACATCCACCGTCAACCGATCCTCATCGACCGCTTTTGGCAGTTCGAATGCGTCGATGACGAGCTGTTCTGCCATCAGGCCAGAGCCAATAGCGCGTCGCGCTTTTCCGTGAGGGCAGCGATGCGATCAAAATGATCGACGGGCCGGATGGTTGCCATCGCCGCATCCAGCCGCGCGCGGGCGTCCGCTGTGATCTCAGGCAGGAGGTTCGCAATCGCGACCATCTCGTCAAAGCGGCCCCAGCAGTTGAGCGCGATGTCGCATCCGGCGGCAACGCAATCCGCGGCGCGCTGTGGCAAGTCTCCCTTGAGCGCCTTCATGTCGAGATCATCGCTCATCAACAGGCCGGTAAAGCCAATCTGCCCACGGATGATGTCCTGAATGACGGTTGGCGACATGGTGGCACAGCGCTCTGCATCCCAAGCTTCAAACACCACATGCGCGGTCATACCCATCGGCGCATTTTTCAGCGCTGCGAAGGGGGCGAGGTCTTGGGCCAACTCGTCTGCGCTGGCGCTGACGGCGGGCAGTTCGAGGTGGCTGTCGACCAGCGCACGGCCTTGCCCCGGCATATGCTTGACGATGCCGACAACGCCACCTGCACGAAGCCCATCAATGACAGCACGGCCAAGCGAGGCCACCCGAAGCGGTTCATTCCCAAAGGCACGGTCGCCAATGGCATTGTGCGTTTCAGGCACGCGAACATCGAGAAGGGGCAGGCAATCGACCGTGATGCCGACTTCGGACAACGTCAGCGCAATGGCTTCGGCATTGGCACGCGCGGCCTCAATCGCCGACATGGGGGCCACATCGTAAAGGGCGTTGAACGCGCCGCCGGGCGGGAAGGCGGGCCATTCTGGCGGCTGCATGCGCGAAACACGCCCGCCTTCCTGATCGATCAGAATGGCAAGGTCATCGCGTCCGTCAATGCCGCGAAGATCGTCGGTCAGGGCGCGCAGTTGCGCCCGGTCCACGATGTTGCGTTTGAAAAGGATATAGCCGGCAGGGTCGACGTCACGGAAAAACGCCCGCTCCTCGTCGGTAATGCGCTCCCCGGACAGGCCGAAAATGACGGGCTTCATACCCTAGCTTATAACGGCGGGCAGCCCCCTTGTCGAAGGGAGCGCCGCCCGCGTGCCCGATATTTGGGGATTACTTCACAACGATGCAGTTGGCGCCGCCCGCTTTCAATCTGGCACAGGCGTCGCTGGCCTGTGCGCCTGCACTCACGCGCAGACGGTAGAAGGTCGTGCCGCCAACCGATGCCTGCACGACGGACTTTGGCAGCGTGCCAAGGAAGGCATAGCGTTGGGCAAGCGCGTTCCACGCCTGATTGGCGCTGGCTTCTGAGGCATAGGCGCCCAGCTGAATAAGGCCCGTGCCAATGGCGGCGGGGGTTCCTGCAGCCGGTGCGATGACAGGTTTCGGCGCTGGAACCGTTGGCGCCGGGGCGACAAGTTTGCCGCCGGTCTGGACAGACGCCGTCGCTTTGGGTCCGGCGACCCCGGAAGAAACCGGCTTCACTTCGGTCACGCGCTGGCCGTCAATGGGGGTTTCGGGCTGGTTGGCCACGTCCATCTGGCCATTGGCATCGGCACCTTCAGAGGCGGCAAAGGCGGCGTCGCCTTGGCCTTCCACCTTCATGCCGCCGGTTTCATCTGGCTTGACCTTATAATCGCCCTCGGCTGCGGCGATCAGGCGACCATCGCCTTCCGGCGTCTGTTCCTGATTGCGCAGCCACCAGACGCCGCCCACGATCACGCCAATCGCGAGGAGGGCCGCAACTACAAAGCCAAGAATTTTTCCGGTATCGACACCGGGTTCCGGTTCGTCGCTGTCGACAGCTTCCAGCCAGGGCAGACGATCTTCTTCGGCCAGTGACAATTCCTGCGCCACGTCCTTTTCGGATTCCCCCACCATACGCCTACATCTCCACTGCGGCCGCCACCCCCATGATTGACAGACCGTTGGAGATTACTTGCCCGATTGACGTCGCCAAGAAAAGACGGGCGGATGTAGTTTCCACCGAATTAACCAATAAAATGCGCCGTTCTGGATCATCATTGCCTGCATTCCAGTAGGCGTGGAAGGCAGCAGCAAGGTCATAAAGGTAAAATGCGATGCGATGCGGCTCACGCGCGGCGGCGGCTGATTCGACGATTCGCGGGAATTGGGCGGCCAGTTTGGCGAGCTCCAGATCCGTTGCGTCGAGCTTCAAAACATCAGGCGTGGTCGCGTCGATGCCCGCTTCCTCCACCTTGCGCTTTAAGGAACAGATGCGGGCATGGGCATATTGCACGTAGAAGACCGGATTGTCTTTTGAGGCTTCCACGACCTTGGCAAAGTCAAAGTCCATCTGGGCATCGGCCTTGCGGGTCAGCATCGTGAAGCGCACGACATCCTTGCCAACTTCGCGCACGACATCAGCGAGCGTCACGAAATTGCCCGACCGCTTGGACATCTTCACAGGTTCACCGGCGCGCAGCAGGCGCACCATCTGGACGAGCTTTACGTCAAAGGGCTTGGAACCTTCGGTCAGTGCCTGAACCGCCGCGCGGATACGCTTGACGGTGCCGGCATGGTCGGCGCCCCAAATGTCGATCAGCGCGTCGGCAGACTGCGCCTTTTGGAAGTGATACGCCATGTCGGCGCCGAAATAGGTCCAGCTGCCGTTTGACTTCTTGATCGGCCGGTCCTGATCATCACCGAACTGCGTGGAGCGGAACAAAGGCAGCGTCACGGGCTCCCAATCGGGATCGACCTCACCCTTGGGCGCTTCCAACTGGCCATCATAAACAAGATCGCGGGCGCGCAGGAAAGCTTCGGCGGCTTCGGGCAGCTTGTCCCGCTGGACGATGGCTTCAGAGGCGAACACATCATGTTCAATGCCGAGCAGCTTGAGGTCAGCCTTGATCATGACCAGCATCGCAGCGACTGCTGCTTCACGGAACAGGACCAGCCAATCGCTCTCCGGTGCGGCGACAAACGAGTTGCCATGCTGCGTCGCGAGCTCCTGACCGACGGGGATCAGATAATCGCCCGGATAAAGGCCTTCGGGGATCTCGCCAATGTCTTCGCCCAGCGCCTCGCGGTAACGCATGTGGACGGAACGGGCGAGGACATCGACCTGCCCGCCTGCGTCATTCACATAATATTCGCGGATAACCTTATGACCCGCATATTCGAGCAGCGAGGCCAGCGCATCGCCAACGACGGCGCCGCGACAATGACCCATATGCATCGGCCCCGTGGGGTTGGCAGAGACATATTCGACATTCACGGTTTTGCCCGCGCCAATGGTGGAGCGGCCATAGGCGTCCCCGGCGGCGCTGATCAGATTGACTTCCGACCGCCAGGCATTGTCCGTCAGCTTCAAGTTGATGAAGCCGGGGCCTGCGACGTCGACCGCTGCCACTTCGTCCAAGGCGGAAAGCTTGGCCGAAAGCGCGTCGGCGAGCGCGCGCGGGTTCATGCCCGCAGGCTTGGCGAGGACCATCGCGGCGTTGGTCGCCAGATCGCCATGGCTTGCGTCGCGCGGCGGTTCCACCGTCACATTGTGGCGGTCAATGCCGCCCGTCAGCGCGCCGTCTGCCTCCAAGGCATTAAGGGCGGCATCAATATGTGCGGCAAAACGGGCATAGAGCGTGGTCACGGACAAATACTTCCAACGGTCTCGGGAAAGCGCGGGCTTTAGCGGTGCTTCGCCCGTCGGGCAATGCGGTTCGCTGGTCGAGCCCATCTTGCCCGCTGGGGAGGATCGGCTAAATGCGGGTTATGGCCAGCAGAACCCGTCGATCCACACCGCTTCGCATTGCCGCATTTCTTGGCAAAGCGTTGCTCTGGTTTGTCATTGTCTCGGTTGTCTGGGTCGTTATCTACCGTTTCGTGCCGCCGCCCATCACCATGACGATGGCAGGCGATGTCGTCGCCGGGCGGGGTCTTGAAAAGGATTGGATGAGCCTGTCTGACATGGACCCTGACATGGCGCGCGCGGCCATTGCGGGCGAGGACGGTAAATTCTGCACACATGATGGCTTTGACCGGGAAGCGATTGCCAAGGCGTTCCAGCGCAACCAGCAGGGCGGGCGCATCCGGGGCGGCTCCACCATCAGCCAGCAGACCGCAAAGAACGCCTTCCTCTGGCAGGGCGGCGGGTACATCCGCAAAGGTCTGGAGGCGTGGTTCACTCTGCTCATTGAGAATATCTGGGGCAAGCGCCGGATCATGGAAGTCTATCTCAACATCGCTGAGACGGGCATTGGCACCTATGGCGCCAATGCGGGGGCCATGCGCTATTTCAACCATGATGCCTCAACCCTGACGCCCGTTGAGGCGGCGCGTATTGCAGCTGTTCTGCCCTTGCCCAAAAAGCGGGCGGCCACCAGCCCGTCAGGCTTCACGCGGCGCCACGGCAACCGAATCGCGTCAAACGTTGGGGTCGTCAAACGCGATGCTCTGGACGCCTGCCTGCGTTGAAGCGTGGCAAAACGGCCCTTATTTGAAGCAATTTACGACGAACCGAGCTTCTGCCCGGGTTAACCATGTTATACATTCACGTTAGGCAGACGCAGATCTGCCGGGTCGCAGCGTACCCATGTTCCCCTGAACATTATTGGAGCTGCAAACATGAAACTCTCAAAGAACCACTTCGCATTGGCGGGGGCTCTCGCCGCTGTGTCGCTGGCTGCGCCAGCGCATGCTGACGGTAATCTTTTCTTCCTGATTGACGGAGACACATTTACCCAGCCGTTTTCGATCACCAACAATTCGACAGCCAGCGAACGGGTATTGGGCTTTGGTTTTAATCTGGCGGGAACGGGGGTCGTATTCGATCCCGTGAACGGCGGGCCTCCCGGCAACGGAACGCTCGGCACACCCTTTACGCCGCTCGGCGGCTCGGACGTAGCGACTGGCTTGGTCAATCCCGTGAACGTGGTCGATGGCTCGACCTTCTTCCAAATGGCCTTCTCGAACTTCCAGGTTGGTGAGAGCTTCACTTGGCTTCTTGATGTCGATCCGGCAGACCCCACTGCCTCACCGACAATCTTTGGCAATCAGCTGATCGGGGCGACCGTTTGGGTCGACTTCAGCAATGGCCTGCGTGGGACTGGCCTCATTGAAGCTGTTCAGGGCAATGCCGACGCTGGCCAATTGTTCATTCGCACCTTCACCCCGACGCCGGGCGTGCCGGAGCCTGCGGCTTGGGCGATGATGCTGGGCGGCTTCGGTTTGGTCGGTGCGGCCATTCGTCGTCGGAACCATGGCATGTCGGTCACTTTCGCCTAGCCGAACGTTGACACGCCTCTTGGGGCGGGAAGGGCGATCCGGATCACACACCGGGTCGCCCTTTTGCCTTTCCCTTAAAAGGGCAGCTTGAAGCCCGGCGGCAAGGGAATGCCACTTTTCATCTTGCCCATTTCTTCGCCGGAAACGGCATCCGCCTTGGCGCGGGCGTCGTTGAAGGCGGCGGTGATGAGATCTTCAAGCATCTGCTTTTCAGAAACATCACACAGGCTGTCGTCAATCGAAACGCCGATGATGCGACCCTTGGCGCTCGCGCGGACCTTCACCAATCCTCCGCCGGACGCGCCTTCGACCTCAATTGTATCAAGGTTGGCTTGCGCCTTTTCAAGTTCGGCCTGAACGTTCTGGGCCATTTTCAGGATGTC
>JBBATT010000149.1:0-5988 GCA_040398605.1 Chakrabartia sp. | reverse complement strand
TCATAGGAAAGCACCTGCGCGATACAGTTGATTTCGTTGTAGAAACCTTCCGGGAACAGCGGGCGGATCGGACGGTCGATCAGGCGGGAAACCAGCGTTTCCTTTTCTGTCGCGCCACGTTCACGCTTGAAGAAGCCACCGGGAATACGGCCGGCAGCCGAATATTTTTCCTGATAGTTGACGGTGAGCGGAAAGAAGTCCTGCCCTTCCTTCACCTTCTTTGCGGCCGTTACGGCGCAAAGGACAACAGTTTCGCCAAGGGTCGCGATGACCGCGCCGTCGGCTTGACGGGCAACCTTGCCCGTTTCGAGTGTCAGGGTTTGTCCGCCCCACTCGATGGATACAGTTTTCGTGTTGAACATCATTTTTCCTTCAAACCGGCGGCCCTATGCCTGCCGGCTTCCTTCAAATGCGGACATCTGGTCCGCGCAACCGCACCTGTCACCGAATTGTGGCAGGCCGGAATAAACTCCGGAAAAGTCTTCCGGATGTCAAAAGGGCGCCCGGAGGCGCCCTTCCAATTACTTGCGAAGGCCGAGCTTCGCGATGAGCGCCAAATAGCGCTCCTGATCAATCTTCTTCAGATAGCTGAGCAGCGAACGGCGGGTGTTGACCAGCGTCAGCAGGCCGCGGCGCGAATGGTTATCCTTCGCGTGCGTCTTGAAATGCTCGGTCAGGTTGATGATGCGCTCGGTCAGGATCGCGACCTGGACTTCGGGAGACCCCGTGTCGCCTTCGGTGCGGGCGTGTTCCTTGATAAGCACAGCTTTGCGCTCAGTGGTAATCGTCATGTCTTCATTTCCTTCGACATCGGGCTTTTAAAGGTTGAAGCCGCGTTCCACCGTAACGGTGCCCTTCTGCACATCCACCAGCGCGACGGGCACTTCGGCCAGCGTTGCAAGATGAAGGCCGTCGGGTGCGGCAACCCCGGACAGGACGCGCCCCTGACGGAGCGCTGCGGCCTGACCGGCTTCGAGAGCAAGCGCCGGGATGTCGTCCAGCGCTGTTCTCAATGGCAATACAAGCTCGCCAAGGGTGCGGGCCTTAGCGTTTTCGTCCAGTTTGTCCAGCGAAATCGCGCCATCCAGCCCGAACGGCCCCGCCTTCACGCGGCGGAGCATGGTGACATGACCGACCGTGCCCAATGCTAGCGCAATGTCGCGGGCGAGGCTGCGGATGTAGGTACCCTTGGAGACATGGGCTGTGAGGGTGATGTCTTCCAGCACGGTCTCCCCATCGACTTGCGATGGGGAGGAACTGATCGTCAGAGAATGGATCACCACATCCCGCCCGGCGAGGACAACGTCTTCGCCCGCTCTGGCCAGATCATAAGCCCGTTTGCCATCCACTTTCAGCGCCGAGAAGGCGGGCGGGATCTGCGTGATCGGCCCGGTGAATTGCGGCAGGACAGCTCCCACCTCCGCCAGCGTTGGCCGGGCCTCGCTGTCCGCAATGACCTGCCCTTCCAAATCGAGGCTGTCCGTCTGAGTACCAAAGGTGATCGTGAAATCGTAGATCTTCGACGCATCGAGCATCCGTCCGGCAAGTTTGGTCGCCTCGCCCAGCGCGACGGGGAGGATGCCGGTGGCTAGCGGATCCAGCGTGCCGCCATGGCCGACTTTGACCTTGGCATAGCCACCTTCCCGGAGGGCACGCTTCACCCAAGAGACGACATTGGTGGACCCCATGCCGAGCGGCTTATCGATGACGATCCAGCCATGCAGCGCGTCAGGCGCCTCAGCCACGGACCTTTTCCATGAAATGCTTGCGGCACAACGCAACATAGCGGTCGTTGCCGCCAATCTCGGTCTGCGCACCTTCGTTGACGGCATTGCCCGCCGCGTCAACGCGCAGGTTCATCGTCGCCTTGCGCCCGCAATCACAGACCGCCTTCAACTCGACGAGCGTGTCCGCAATCCCGAGTAGCGCCGCCGAGCCTGGAAAGAGCTCCGCCTGAAAATCGGTCCGCAGGCCATAGGCCACCACAGGAATATTTGCCTCATCGGCCAACCGCGCGAGCTGGAGCACCTGAATGCGGGTGAGAAACTGGGCTTCGTCCAGCAACAGGCAGGCAATCGGGCGGGTCACATGTTCCGCCGTCACTTCGGCCCAAAGGTCGGTGTCCTGCGAAAATTTGTGGGCGTCCGCCTGAAGCCCGATCCGGCTGGTGATCACGCCTGTATCGTAGCGATCATCCAGGGCGGCGGTCCACAACATGGTTTCCATGCCGCGCTCGCGATAATTGAAATCGGCCTGCAGCAGCGTGGTCGATTTCCCCGCATTCATGCTGGCATAATAGAAATAGAGCTTGGCCATTACTCGTCGCTGGTCAGGTCCTGCGCCACCTTGGGCGCGCGCAACAGCGTGTCGATATGGGTGCCTTCATCGAAGCTCTCATCGGCGAGAAACTTCAGCTTGGCCGCATATTTCTGCTGCACCCGCGACGCGACTTCGCGCTGGAGATAGGCCGTGTTGGTCCGCAGCGCCTTCAGCACCGCTGCCTCATCCTTGCCGAGCAGCGGCTTGATGAACACCGTTGCGTGACGCAGATCAGGCGACATGCGGACTTCGGTGACGGAAACGGGATGCTTTGCCAGCAACTCATCATGCACGTCACCGCGCATCAAGATTTCGGAAAGCACATGGCGCACCTGCTCCCCCACGCGGAGGACGCGGACAGACCGGGTTTCGTCAGTATTGGTCATCTGATGTCGTCCTGTCTTCGGCCCCAGACCGTCGCCCCGTTGTCATTGCGAGCGAAGCGAAGCAATCCATGGGTGCGCTGGATTGCCGCGTCGCTTCGCTCCTCGCAATGACGAACAAACCGTCTGCAATTCCAGCCTAAATCGTGCGTTCGCGTTCTTCGACTTCGAAGGTTTCGAGATAGTCACCCGCCTTGATGTCGGTGTGCGAGTCAAACGTCACACCACATTCCAGACCGGCGCGAACTTCGGGGACATCGTCCTTGAAGCGACGCAGCGAGGAGATCGACCCGTTGTAGATGATGACATCGTCGCGGGTGATGCGCGCGCGCAGTGCCTTGCGGATGAAGCCATCGACCACGAGGATACCAGCTGCCTTGCCATGCTTGCCTGCAGGGAAGACGTCCTTGATTTCGGCGCGGCCAACGACCGTTTCGAAATATTCGGGGCCAAGCTGGCCAGCCATGCCTGCACGGATATCGTCGAGCAGATCGTAGATCACGTCATAATATTTCAACGCAACGCCATTGCGTTCGGCAATTTCGCGAGCCTTGGCATTGGCACGCACGTTGAAGCCGATGATCGGCGCACCCGATGCACGCGCCAGCGTAACATCGCTTTCGGTGATGCCGCCAACGCCTGCGTGCAAGACGCGGGCCTTGATGTCTTCGTTCGGGATCTTGGCGAGGCTGCCGACAATCGCTTCCACGGTGCCCTGCACGTCTGCCTTGATGACCAGCGGATATTCCTGCGCCTGCTTTTCCTTGAGCGCGGAGAACATCGATTCCAGCGAGGCCGGGCCAGTGCCGGTCCGCTTACGCGTAGCGACTTCGGCACGGTAGGCCGCAACTTCGCGGGCACGGGCTTCGCTTTCAACGACCGTCAACGTGTCACCCGCCTGCGGAACACCCGTCAGGCCAAGCACTTCGACCGGCAAGGACGGACCAGCTTCCTTGATCTGCATGCCCTTATCGTTCGTCATCGCACGGACACGGCCGCTTTCAGCGCCAACGACAAAAATGTCACCGGTCTTGAGCGTGCCGCGCTGGATGAGGATCGTTGCAACCGGACCCTTGCCCTTGTCGAGCTTGGCTTCGATAACCTTGCCTTCAGCAGTCCGGTCCGGATTGGCCTTGAATTCAGAGATTTCAGCCAAAAGCTGGATCTTCTCAATCAGGTCATCAAGGCCCGTCTTGGCTTTGGCGGAGACTTCAACATCCTGCACGTCACCCGACATGGCTTCGACGACAACGTCATATTGCAGGAGCTGTTCACGCACCTTTTGGGCGTTCGCTTCATGCTTGTCCGATTTGGTGATGGCGATGATCATCGGAACGCCAGCGGCCTTCACATGGTTGATCGCTTCCACCGTCTGCGGCTTGGGGCCATCATCAGCAGCGACCGCGATCACGACAATGTCGGTCACGTTCGCGCCACGGGCACGCATTTCGGTAAAGGCTTCATGGCCCGGCGTGTCGAGGAAGGTAATCTTCGACTTGTCCTTCATCGTCAGCTGATAGGCGCCGATATGCTGGGTGATGCCACCGGCTTCGCCCGAGACGACATCGGTGCCGCGCAGAGCGTCAAGCAATGACGTCTTGCCGTGGTCAACATGGCCCATGATCGCAACGACCGGTGGACGCGTCTGAAGTGTTTCAGCGGCATCCACATCTTCATCATTGACGATGTCGATGTCGGAATCCGAAACGCGCACGATGTTGTGGCCAAATTCGGTCACCAGCAGTTCAGCGGTATCCTGATCAATGGTCTGCGTCAGCGTGACGGGCATGCCCATCTTAAACAGCGCCTTCACAAGATCAGCCCCACGTTCAGCCATACGGATAGCGAGTTCCTGAACGGTGATCGCTTCTGGCACCTGCACGTCACGGACCTGCTTAACGGACGGGCCTGCCTGATGGGCGCGCTTGTCCTTTTCGCGCGAACGGCGAAGGGCTGCCAGCGAACGGGCGCGGACGTCACCATCGTCGCCCAAAGCACGCGTGACGGTCAGCTTACCATGCTGGCGGCGATCATCGACGACACGGCCACGGTTCGGGCGCGCGGGCGCACCGCCGGGACGACGGCCTCGGTCATCATCATCGCCAACCGGGGCGGCAGGCACGGGGGCTACAGGTGCGTTGGCCGCACGCTCGGCCGCAAGCGCAGCCTGACGGGCTTCTTCTTCAGCCTGAACGCGGGCCGCCTCAACAGCGGCTTCTTCGGCCCTACGGTTATCTTCAGCGCGGCGCTTTTCATCCTCACTGGATTCGCGCCGTTGAATATCTTCGCGGCGTCGCGCTTCTTCCAGCATCGACAGGCGGGCTTCTTCAGCCTCACGCAGAAGCTTGGCCTGCATTTCCTGACGGGACAGCGGCGGCTCATACGGCTTGGGAGCGGGCGGCGGTGGCGGCGGCGGCGCGGCAACAACCGGCTCTGGCGCGGGCGCTGCAACAGGCGCTTCAGCGACGATGGGCGTTTCGGCGATTTCGGCCTCACCGGGCTTTCCGATAACGCGACGGCGCTTCACTTCGACCACGACGGTGTTCGACCGCCCGTGGCTAAAGCTCTGCTTCACCTGGCCGGTTTCAACCGTCCGCTTGATACCCAGCGGTGCGCGCATGCCCAGCTTTGGTTTGTCGTTAGAGTCGCTCATTCGCTTTTCTCGCGTCCTTCAATCAAATCAACATGCGCCGCGCCCCCGTGGACCTCAGGCGCATTTTGCGCAAGGCCATCGAGAGTTTGGCGTCCTATAAAATGGTGCCAGCGGTCTACCGCTTGCCCGACACGACCGGCTGCCAGCTTGTCTGTTACGGCAATATGGACAACGTTTTCGCGGCCCAAGGCTTGACTTAACATAGCGCGTCCGGCCGTAATTACCAGTCCCGCTTGGCCACTGCCCTCGCTTTCGGAGCCGACCCGCCAAGCCTGATCAAGCTTTCGGTTGCCATCGGTTCCGGCATCCTCGGCGTGGATGAGCAGTCGGACCTTGCCGGCCCGCGCTGCCTCCGCGATCCGGTCTGACCCTGTCAGCAGCATGCCTGCCCGCGATTCCAGACCCAGCCGGTCCAGCGCAGTGCGCGCCAAAGCCGCCTCAATAAGGTCGGGCAGATCATCCGGAGCCGTCACGCCGCCCGACTTAAAAGCGCGCGCAAGGGCGCCTTTCAGCTTACCTTTGGCAATCGCTTCTTCAAGCGCGGGACGGTCAACGCCGATCCACGCGCCCCGGCCCGGTGCGCGTGCGCGGACGTCGGGCGCAACAACATTGTCAGGCCCGACCGCGAGGCGA
>JBBATT010000148.1:0-5991 GCA_040398605.1 Chakrabartia sp. | reverse complement strand
CGCGGCCTTAGCGCCCTCGACCAGCATGTCGTTGAGGTGATCATAAAAACGGGCGTCGACGATCAGAAACTTTGCCATGGACTTACGCCTCCGGAATGGGGCGCTCGCCCACGATGTTGATGCCATAGCCTTCAATGCCAACGACATTGCGGTGGGCGTTGGTGAGAAGGATCATGTCATGAATTCCAAGGTCGGCGAGAATCTGCGCGCCGATGCCGTAGCTGCGCAGGTCCATTTCCGGCGGCTTGCCCGACGCCGCGCTGATCTCACGCGTCAGAGAGTCCGGATCACCGGGCATCAGAAGAACAATCACGCCTGCGCCTGCTGTTCCAATTTCAGCCATGGCACGTTGCAGGATCCGCTTGCGCGGGCCGGGCGCGCCCAACACGTCGGAGAAAATTGAAATGCCATGCATCCGCACCAGCGTCGGCTCCCCATCAACCACGCGGCCCTTTTGCAGGACGATGTTGACCGATCCGTCGACCTTGTTGCGATAGGTCTTGGCTGTCCATTCCCCGCCATAGTCGGAGACGAACGGCGCTTCGGACACGCATTCGACCAGATGGTCATTCTTGCGGCGATATTCGATGAGGTCACGGATCGTGCCCATCTTCAAATTATGCATCCGCGCGAAGGAGACGAGGTCATCCATGCGCGCCATCGTGCCGTCATCTTTCATGATCTCACAGATCACGCCCGACGGGTTGAGGCCAGCGAGCCGAGAGATATCGACCGCGGCTTCGGTATGGCCCGCGCGCACCAGCACGCCACCGTCACGCGCGATCAGCGGGAAGACATGGCCCGGTGTCACGATATCATCACGGCCTTTGGAGGAATCGATGGCGACAGACACCGTGCGCGCACGGTCTCCCGCCGAAATGCCGGTGGTCACGCCTTCGCGCGCTTCGATGGAGGTGGTGAAGGCTGTTTCATGGCGCGTGCCATTGGCGCGGCTCATCAGTTCAAGGCCGAGTTCATCGACGCGCTTCTTGGTCAGCGTCAGGCAGACAAGGCCACGACCATGCGTCGCCATGAAGTTGATGGCGTCGGGCGTTGCCATTTGCGCTGGGATCACAAGATCGCCTTCATTCTCGCGGTCCTCATCGTCGACGAGGATGAACATGCGGCCGTTGCGCGCTTCCTCAATGATTTCCTCAATCGGGACGAGCGCGGGGCTATCATCGCTCGCGAACAGATAGGCTTCGAGCTTGCGCAGCGTTTCCGCCGTCGGGTTCCAGTCGGGCTGGTCCAGATCACGCAATGTGTTGGCATGGAGACCGGCGGCGCGCGCGAGGCCGGAACGGGACAAGCCACCGTCGGTGACAAGGCTGCGGAGTTTTTCAATGAGTTGCGTAGACATAGACAGACGTAATCACATTCGGGTGTGACCGTCAATGTTTAGAATCACATTCAACTCACAATCGTCATCCTGAACTTGTTTCAGGATCCATGCCGTAAATTCGGACCAGGGCACCAAACAGCGAGAATGCAACAGCGAGAGAGGCATGGATGCTGAAACAAGTTCAGCATGACGAGAAGTAAAGGAGCGTCTCCCTAAGCCTCGGCGGCCTCTGCGTCTCTGCGCGAAACCCCTTACCGTGCCGCGCTCAGCCGCTCCTGCATTCGCGCCAGATAGCGGGCAAGGACATCAATTTCGACATTGACCTGTTGGCCCTCCGCCAGATCACCCAGCGCCGTCACATCCCACGTATGTGGAATAATGTTGAGGCCAAAGGTCGCGGTGCCGTCCGCATTGTCGGCAACGCTGTTGACGGTCAGCGAGACGCCATCGACAGTCACGGAGCCCTTGGTCGCGATATAGGGCGCGATCTCGGCACCCACTGTCACCGAGACGCGATGCGAATCACCTTCGCGTGCGATCGCGGCAATGGTGCCGACGCCATCGACATGGCCCGTCACGATATGCCCGCCCAATTCATCACCGATCTTGAGCGCGCGTTCCAGATTCAAGCGGCTGCCCTGCGTCCACATCGCACTGGATGTTTTGGACACTGTTTCTGCAGACGCGTCGAGGGCGAACCAGTCCGCACCCTTGTCCACGACCGTCAGGCAAACGCCCGAACAGGCAATGGACGCGCCAAGATCAACGCCCGACATGTCATAGCCGCATTGGATGATCAGCCGCAGATCCCCGCGCTGTTCTGCCTTGGTGATTGTGCCAACGTCGGTGATGATACCTGTGAACATAGTCCGCCCCTTTTCAGGCCCGCTCGTAGACTTCGAGACTGTCCTTGCCAAGCGGGCGCGCATCAACCCGCCGCCATTGACCGTGCGCCTCTGCCAGCGCCCCCAGCCCGATATCGGCAAGACAGGCCTTGCCCGCGCCCAACACAATAGGCGCGCGGTACAGCATCAACCGATCAACCAGCCCGGCCTTGAGGAAGGCAGAGGCGGCCTGTGCGCCGCCTTCCACCATGAGATAATGAACATGCGTCCATCCTGAAATCTGTTCGGGCGATGTGAGCCCAAGCCATCCGTCTGGGGCTTCTGACGTCGACAGGAGCGCCCGCGCCGGGGATTGCGACTCCAAGCCGGACAGCCGGACATCAAGCCGGGGTGCATCAGCCTCCAGCGTGCCACGCCCGACGAGAATCATATTGCTGCGGGCGCGCTCCAAATGGCCATGGCTGCGTGCAGTATCACCTGTGATCCACTTGCTCTCCCCATCTGCCCGCGCGACGCAGCCGTCGAGCGAGGTGGCGAGCTTGAGCGTCACAAAAGGCCGCCCCTGTTGTTGCTGCATCAACCAGCCGGCCATGGCCCGCGATGCGTCCGCTGCCATCAGTCCGGCCTCCACCTCAATGCCGACGGCTTTCAGGCGCGCAAGGCCCTGGCCATTGGTGCGGGGATCGGGATCGGTCAGCGCGACGACGACCCGCGCGACGCCGGCTGCAATCAGACTGTCAGTGCAATTGGGTCCGCGACTGCTTTCATGCGCGCAGGGTTCCAGCGTAACATAGGCCGTTGCCCCCCGCGCCAGATCACCGGCCTGCGCCAGTGCCATGGCTTCGGCATGCGGGCGACCACCAGGCTGCGTCCACCCCCGGCCCACGACCGTGCCACGCGCGACGATGATGCAACCAACATTGGGGTTCGGAACCGTCCGTGCCCGTCCACGTTCCGACAAAGCGATCGCGGCCCCCATGTACCGCCGGTCCGCCGCCATCGTCACAGACCGAGGTCGTCCATCTTCTTGTCGATGGCCTTAAACGGGGCGCGACGCTCCTCAAGGATGCGCTGGACTTCGGCTTCGTGCTTCTTGCGAGCGGCCGTATCGATCTTCTGCTGTGCCTTGATCTGCTCGTCCGTCCGATTGGGGTCGAATTTTTCGACATAGACGATCTGAGGCGGGCGATACTCCATCGGCACCTGATCCAGATAGAAAAGACCCAGCCAGAACAAGGGGATCGCAATCGACAGAACCGCAAAGCCCAATTGGTGCGGGGTGCGCGAACCCACAAAGGCGCGCAGATCGCGAAAGGCAGCCAAGGGATTAACCGGACGGGGGAAGAAACTCATGCCCGCTAAATAGGGGCAGTCACGGCGCGATGCTACCCCGTCTGGTTAACGACGATCTGGCGAGGACTAAGCGGCTGCTTTTTCCAGCCGCGCGACGGCGCGTGCTTGGCCAATGAGCGGGAGCAGCGCCTTCATGTCCGGGCCATGATCATGACCCGTCAGCGCCTGCCGGAGCGGCAGGAACAGCGCCTTCCCCTTGCGTCCGCTCGACGCTTTGAGCGCATCGGTGAGCGCGTGCCAAGGGTCCGCATCCCACGCCATCGCGGCGGCCACGCGACCGGCTTCGGCCAGATACTCGCGGTCTTCGGCGGCAACATCTGCGTTCACCTCGCCGGAGACGACCGACCACCAGTCCACCACATCGGCGAGCGTGGAAATATTGGGACGAATGGCATCCCAAGCGTCTGTATCCATGCCGTCCGGCAACCGACCCGCCACCGCTGCAAAGTCAGTGTGATGGAGGATCTTTGCGTTCAACTGCGCCAGTTCTTCCTCGTCAAAGCGCGCAGGCGCACGGCCAAAATGGGCAAAGTCGATAGTCGCAACGAGGGGCGACACGCTGGTCACCGGCTCGACCGGTTCGCTCGTGCCCAGACGGGCGAGCAAGGCGATAAGGGCCATCGGCTCAATGCCGCGCTCCTTAAAGGCATCCATGCCGAGCGCGCCGAGCCGCTTGGACAGCTTCCCTTCGGTGCCGGTCAACAAGGCCTCATGCGCGAAATGCGGGGGTGTGGCGCCAAGCGCTGCAAACATCTGAAGCTGCGTCGCTGTGTTCGTCACATGGTCTTCACCGCGCACGACATGCGTGATGCCCATGTCGATATCATCAATGGCCGAGGGCAGCATGTAAAGCCACGACCCATCGGCGCGGCGGATAACGGGGTCCGACATCAGCTTGGGATCAAAATGCTGCGGCCCACGGACGAGATCGATCCACTCAATCGCGGCCTCGTGATCAAGCTTGAAGCGCCAATGCGGCGCGCGGCCTTCGGGCACCGGCGCATCAGCGCCCTTGCGCTCATAGACCGGCGGAAGCCCGCGCCCGAGCAGCACCTTGCGGCGCAGATCAAGCTCCTCAGGCGTTTCATAGCAGGCATAGACGCGGCCCGCGGCTTTCAACTCTTCAAAGCGCCGTTCATAAAGATCGAAGCGTGCCGACTGCCGCTCCTCGCCATCCCAATCGAGGCCGAGCCAGCGCAGGTCTGCGCGGATGCCGTCGACATACGCCTCCTTCGAACGCTCAAGATCCGTGTCGTCGATGCGCAGCAGAAATTTGCCGCCATGCTTCTTCGCCCACATCCAGTTGTGGAGCGCGGTGCGGACATTGCCGACGTGCAGATTGCCGGTCGGTGACGGCGCGAAACGGGTGATGACTGTCATGGCTTAGGCTGTACGGAAGGCGTTGGTGATTGGATAGCGCCGATCACGCCCGAAATTGCGCGTGCCGAGCTTCACGCCGGACGGCGCCTGACGCCGTTTATATTCGGCGATGTAAAGCAACCGCTCAATCCGCTGCACCACATCGCGCGGGTGGCCGCGTGCGGCGACCTCATCGACCGACAATTCCTGTTCGACCAGCCCAAGCAAGATATCGTCGAGCACTGGATATTCCGGCAGGCTGTCGCTGTCCTTCTGGTCAGGGCGCAGCTCCGCGCTGGGCGGGCGGGTGATGATCGCATCGGGCATGACCGGCCCGTCAGGGCCGAGGCCAATGCGGCAGCGATGGGCATTGCGCCAACGCGAGATCGCAAACACCGTCATCTTATAGGCGTCTTTCAGCGGGTTATAGCCGCCCGCCATATCACCATAAATGGTCGCATAACCGACGCTCATCTCGCTCTTATTGCCGGTGGTCAGCAGCATGTGGCCGAATTTGTTGGAGAGCGCCATCAACGTGACGCCGCGGATGCGCGATTGGATATTCTCTTCGGTAATGTCGACGCTGCGGTTCGCGAAGCTATCGGTCAGCATCTCGTCAAAGGCCATGACGGCGGGGTTGATGGCGATCGTGTCGAGCTTGCAACCAATCATCCGCGCACAGTCACTGGCAAGATCAAGGCTTTCCTGTGAGGTGAACCGGCTGGGCATCATCACGCACCAGACGCGGTCCGGTCCCAGCGCGTCGGCAGCGATCGCCGCGCAGATCGCGCTGTCGATGCCGCCGGAAAGGCCGAGCACAACTCCGGGGAAACGGTTGCGGTCAACATAGTCGCGCAGCGAAAGCACCATCGCTGAATAGATGTCGGCTGGATGATCCTCCCACTGGGCAAGGTCACCGGGTGCACAAGTCCAGCCGCCGTCCTGCCGCGTCCACTTGGTCAGGCGAAGATGCTCCTCCCAGTCCGGCAGGCGGTGTGCTGCGCTGCCATCTGCATTGAGCACGAAAGAGCTGCCGTCAAAAACCAACTCGTCCTGCCCGCCGATGCGGTTGAGGAAGATGATCGGAAGCCC
>JBBATT010000147.1:0-5992 GCA_040398605.1 Chakrabartia sp. | reverse complement strand
GTCGCACAAAGGATGACGGCATGAGCGATGATCTGCGCGCCAATTATGAGCGGGCGTACAACACCCGCGTTGGCTTCGGCCGTAGGCCTGCCTTGCTGCTGATCGACTATTGCCATGCCTATTTCGCGCCGGAATGTGAGCTGTATGCCGAGGTGAAGGATGCCTTTGCCAGTGCATTGCGCGTGCGCAGTGCGGCGCGTGCGGCTGGCGTGCCGGTGGTGCTGACGGGTGTCACCTATCGCCCCGGTGGCGTGGATGGCGGGCGCTTTTTTGAAAAGGCAGCCCCCTTGCGGCATTTTGTCGAAGGCAGCCCCTATGCGCGCTTCGCCGATGGGCTGGAGCCGCAGGACGACGAACTGGTCGTCATGAAGCAATATCCAAGCGCCTTTTTCGGCACCTCGCTGGCCTCAACGCTGACGGCGATGGGCGTGGATTCGGTTCTGCTGACCGGTCTTACGACAAGTGGCTGTGTCCGCGCGTCGTGCGTTGATGCGATGAGCCACGGCTTTACCACGGCCGTCATCGCCGATGCCTGTGGCGACCGGCACGCCGCGCCGCACGAGGCCAATTTGTTCGACATGAACGCGAAATATGCCGATGTCGTCAGTGAGGCGGATGCGCTAGCTTATTTGTCGAGCCTTAAGGGCGCGTAATTCCCCCTAAGACAGGCTGTGCCGCAGGGGGAGGGCAGGTAGCAGGCTCTTCTATGTCCCGTAGCCTCATCCTCATCCTCGGAGATCAGCTGAGCCTTTCTATGTCCTCGCTCAAGCAGGGGGACAAGGCAGGCGACGTTGTCCTCATGGCCGAGGTGATGGAGGAGGCGTCTTATGTGCCCCATCACAAGAAGAAGATTGCCTTCGTCTTTTCGGCCATGCGCCATTTCGCAGAAGAACTGCGGGCGGCCGGGTGGACGGTTGATTACGTCAAGCTTGATGATCCCGGCAACACAGGGTCGCTGATCGGCGAAGTGACGCGGGCCACGCAGCGGCACGGCGTCGATCATGTGGTGGCGACCGAGCCGGGCGAGTGGCGGTTGCTGGAGGCGATGCGCCAATGGCCAGGGATCATCCTGCGCGATGATGACCGGTTTCTGGCCGACCGCGAGCGGTTCTCCGAATGGGCCGAAGGGCGGACGATGCTGCGCATGGAGCACTTCTACCGCCTGATGCGTCGCAAAACGGGGCTGCTGATGGACGGGAACGATCCCGCAGGTGGCAAGTGGAACCTCGATTCGGAAAACCGCGCTAAGGCGGCGCCCGACCTGCTAATGCCAGCGCCGCTGCGGTTTCCACCAGACGCTATCACGCGCGAAGTGCTTGATCTGGTGGCGGCGCGCTTCCCTGATCATTTCGGCGACCTGGAGCCCTTCTGGTTTGCGACGACGCGGGTGGAGGCTGAAGCCGCCTTTGCGCATTTTCTGCGCCATGCGCTGCCGCAGTTCGGCACCTATCAGGACGCGATGCTCAAGTCGGAAAAGTTCCTCTACCACGCGGTTGTCTCTCCCTATCTCAACGTCGGCTTGCTTGATCCGCTGGCGATGTGCCGCGCAGTGGAAGAGGAATGGCGGGCGGGGCGCGTGCCGCTCAACAGTGCGGAAGGCTTCATCCGGCAGATCATCGGCTGGCGGGAATATGTGCGCGCCATATACTGGTGGAAGATGCCCGACTATGCGCAGGTGAACGCGCTGGAGGCGCATCGCCCGCTGCCACCCTTTTACTGGACGGCCAAGACGGACATGGCGTGCGTGCGCGCCTGTGTGACGCAGACGCGGGAAGAGGCCTATGCGCACCACATCCAGCGGTTGATGGTCACCGGCAACTTCGCGTTGCTGGCGGGCATAGATCCGCACGCGCTGCATGAATGGTATCTCGCGGTCTATGCCGACGCCTATGAATGGGTGGAACTGCCCAACACGATCGGCATGAGCCAGTTTGCCGATGGTGGGCTGCTCGCCAGCAAGCCCTATGTGGCGAGCGGCGCCTATATTGACCGGATGAGCGATTATTGCGGGTCTTGCCGCTACTCAGTGAAGGCGAAAGAAGGGCCGGACGCGTGTCCGTTCAACCTGTTGTTCTGGGACTTTGTCGCACGGCATAAAGATCGCCTCGCCCGTAATCCGCGCATGGCGCAGATGGTGCGGACATGGGATAAGTTTGATGCGGCCAAACAGGAGACGCTGAGGCGCGAGGCCGGGGCGTTTCTGGACGCCCTAAGCTGATCGGCAGCGGTCGGAACAATATTTCACATTGTCCCAGTCACGCGCCCATTTTTTGCGCCAGACGAACGGGCGATTGCAGGTGAGGCAGGTCTTGCTGGGCAAGTCCGCCTTTTGGCGCATCTTGGGCATAAGGCCGGATCAGGCGACTTCGGCAGTCCGCGTAGGTGCAATGGCCGCGCCGAAGGAGGCCGCGATACGGTCTGCCAGATCATAGCCTGACAGCCATGCGTCTTCGATGCGGGCGGCCCTGCACCAATCACCACAGGCACCGAGTTTGAGGTCAGCATTCCACAGCGGCACGCCGCTTCCGCCTTGCGGCATCGCAAAGCGCCAGCGATGCGCCTTCAGGAAGGTGGGCTCTGGCAGGCGCGCGCCGATAAGTTCGGCGAGATGCGTGAGCAGATCTTGCGCCACGCTTTCCTGATCCCGCTCCAAATTGCGAGCAGACCAATCGCCACCTGCCTGAATGACCCAGCATTCAGCTTCGGGCCGCCCCGGCTTGCTGCCATTCCGCGCGGCCCAACTGATCGCCCCTGCAGACCGCAGCACATCAGGCGCTGCGGAAAGCGTTTCGGGGAAAGCCAGCATCACTGTCCAGCACGGTGCGGATCGGATCATCGCGGCTTCGCGCGCCATGCTCAGGTCATGCAGCCCGATCAGCGTTGCGGCCTGTTCTGCCGGAACAGCGATCACCACGGCGTCAAACGGACCTTCGTCCACATCAGGCCCAGACAAATGCCACTGGCCGTCAACGGCATCGACGGCGCGCACAAGCGCCCCGAAGCGCACATCGCGCTCTGCGCAGTCTGCTGCAAGAAATGTGGCCATGGTTGGCGCGCCGGTCCAAGCGCCCTCTGGACCGTCCGTCCAGCGCGCGACGTGACCAGCAGCTTCCCACCGGGACACACGGTTGGCAAAGCGCGGATCACGGACGGTGAAATATTGCGCGCCAAAATCCCAAGCGAATTCGTCGAGTTCCAGCGTAGAGAGGCGTCCGCCCGGGCGCTTGCCCTTATCGAACAATTGCGTGGTGGCCCCGAGGGACTCCAGCCGTTCCGCACAAGCGAGACCGGCGACACCCGCCCCAATAATGGCAACCCGCATGACAGTCATGGTGCCTATTTGTGGCCCATCAAGGACAGGACTTCCTTGCGGCTGGCCGGATCATCGCGGAAGCAGCCGAGCACCTTGCTCGTGACCATATCAACGCCGTGGGTGCGGACGCCACGTCCGGTCATGCAGCCATGGGTGGCCTGAATGACAACAGCGACGCCCTGCGGGTTGAGGTGTTCCCAGATGCACTGGGCAATCTCTGCAGTGAGGCGCTCCTGGATTTGGAGGCGACGCGAATAGCCGTGCAGCACACGGGCCAGCTTTGAAATGCCGACAACCCGGTCTGTGGGGAGGTAGGCGATCGACGCTGTGCCGATGATCGGCGCGAGGTGATGCTCGCAATGCGAATGAAACGGGATGTCGCGCAGCAGGACGACCTCGTCATATCCGGCGACTTCCTGAAAGGTGCGCTCCAGATGGATGGCGGGGTCTTCATTATAGCCAGCGCAATATTCACGCCACGCCCGACCCACACGCTTTGGTGTGTCGATAAGCCCTTCGCGAAGGGGATCGTCCCCAGCCCAGCGCAGCAGCGTGCGCACGGCTTCCTCGACTTCGGCGGGCACACGGACGCGGCCGTCATCATCTTCCTCGGCCGCGAGGTCGCTGAGCATGAAGTTCATGGGAGAGCCTTTCCATTGGGCGTTGCCGATCGCCAGGGTGAGAGAGGGAGGGGGTGGCGACCGGCCATTTGGGTCTAGGCTTATGCGCTGCAGTCTGCGATATGCACTTACGTGAAGTGTAAGAGAGCCTGGTTGGCATGATGACGTTGCCGGAATCGTTGATCGAAAAATCCCTTGTCGCAGCAGTGGTGAGTGACCCCCGAAAATCGGACAATCCGATTATCGCGTGCAATGAGGCATTTTGTCGGCTGACGGGGTATTCCCGCGACGAGATCGTCGGTCGCAACTGCCGCTTCCTGCGCGGCGACCGCACGGAGCCGGAACAGACGGCGATGCTGCGCGAAGCCGTGGCCGCTGGCCGCCCTGCAATGGTCGAACTGATCAACTACCGAAAAGATGGCAGTCCGTTTCGCAACGCGGTGATGATTGCGCCAATCTTCGATGATGACGGCGAACTCGAATATTATCTCGGATCACAAGTCGCAATTGATGACACAGGTGGCAGCCGCCACGATGCCGCTCGCCAGAAGGTGGGGCGGCTCACGCGGCGCCAGTTGCAGATTCTCGAATCTCTCGCCGCTGGTCGGCTCAACAAGCAGATCGCCTATGATCTGTCGCTGACCGAACGCACCGTGAAGATGCACCGGGCAGCGTTGCTCAAGGCGTTGGAAGTCCGCAGCGGGGCGGAGGCGATCCGCATCGCCATTGAAGCCGGGCTTTAGGCTTCGCCTGACGCTTCGAGCATCCGGATGATGCCGGAAAAATCGACATTGCCTTGGTCGAGGTTGGCAAACTCCTGATAGAGTTCCGCCGCGCGTGCGCCCATCGGGACGGCGGCATTGGCCTGCTCTGCCGCTTCCATCGCAAGCAGCAGGTCCTTCAACATCAGGTTGGTCGCAAAGCCGCCCTGATAGTCATTGTCGGCAGGGCTTTGCGGGCCAACGCCGGGCAGTGGGCAATAGCTTGTCATCGACCAGCTCTGGCCTGAGGCTTTAGACGAGATTTCATAGAAGGTCTGCGGGTCCAGCCCGAGCTTCTTCGCCATCACAAAGGCTTCGCAGGTGGCAATCATCGTCGCGCCGAGGATCATGTTGTTGCAGATTTTGGCGGCTTGGCCAGCACCTGAGCCACCGGCATGGATCACGGCCTTGCCCATATGCTTCAACACCTTTTCCGCGTGCATGAAGGCACTGGGCGTGCCGCCGACCATGAAGGTCAGCGTGCCTGCATTGGCCGCCGCAATCCCGCCGGAGACGGGCGCGTCGACCATTTCATAGCTGCCATATTTGGCGGCGCTCTTCATGACATTGCGGGCTGTGTCTACGTCGATGGTTGAACAATCGATGAGGGTGGCGGCACGCGGGGCATGGCCGATCACGTCGTCTTCATAGACCTTCTGGACGATCTTGCCGTTGGGCAGCATCGACACGACGGCATCCACGCCCTGCACGGCCTCGCGCACCGTCGCGCATGGCGTGCAGCCCTGATCCTTGGCGCGGGCAAGGGCGTCAGCCGAAAGATCGAAAGCGTTGACCTGATGCCCTGCCTTCACAAGGTTCGCGGCCATCCCGCCGCCCATATTGCCGAGGCCGATAAAGGCGATTTTCATGGGTGTTTCCCCTCCCGCTTGCGGGAGGGGTCAGGGGTGGGCCTGTCCTCCCGGCGATGTAAGATTTTCGGTCCCACCCCCAGCCCCTCCCGCATGCGGGAGGGGGGTGAGATTACTTCCCCTTCCACACGCCGGGGCGCTTTTCGATAAACGCGGACATGCCTTCGGCCTTGTCCTCGGTTGCGGTGAGCACCTGGAAGATGCGGCGTTCCATCAACAGGCCCTGATCGAGCGTTGTCTCAAACGCAGCGTTGACCATTTCCTTGTTCGCAATTGTGGCGAGCGGCGGCATGGCTGCGATCTCGGTCGCTGTCTTCAGCGCTTCCTCAACGAGCGAGGCCAGCGGCACGACGCGGGCGACGAGGCCAGAGCGCTCGGCTTCTTCGGCACCCATCATGCGGCCGGTGAGGCACATTTCCATCGCCTTGG
>JBBATT010000146.1:0-6011 GCA_040398605.1 Chakrabartia sp. | reverse complement strand
ATCAATCCCAAGGCAAAGGACACACAATTCGCGGACTATCACGGCCATGGCTGGAACTTCCGCGCAATCTTTAAGCGTGACCGTGAAGGCAATTTGCTCGACGCAGAAGGTGAGATCGTCTCAAATGACGATCCGGAAAAGTTCCGCCGGAAAGGTGAAGGCAACTTCCCACCCATCGGCACCAACCCCGGAAAATCGGTCCACCTGATGGACATTCATGCTGAAAAGGGCATGCAATGTGTGGATTGCCACTTCTCGCAAGATAGCCATGGCAATGGCCTCATCTATGGTGAAGTCGCCAATGCGATCGAAATCGGCTGTAAGGATTGCCATGGGACAACAAAAGCTGATCCAACTCTCCTGACATCCGGACCCGCGGCACCTCCCGAAGGTAACAACCTTGCCTTGATCCGCAATCCGGATGGCCAGCGCCGCTTTGAATGGAAGGAAGACGATAACGGGAAGCGCTATCTCGTCCAGCGCTCCGTGCTCGATCCCAAGCTGGAATGGCGCATGAGCCTCGTCAAAGACAGCGTTGATCCGGACAGCCCCAATTTCAACCTGAAGGCGGCTCGTTCCAAATTGATGGGCAAAATAGGTGCTGAAACCGGCAAGTTTGAATTCGGTGCCGGAATTGCGGACGATCAGTTGGCGCATAAGGAAAGCGAAATGGCGTGCTTCACATGCCATCTGAGCTGGACCACAAGCTGCGGCGGTTGCCACCTGCCTATTGAAGCAAACTGGAAGACAACATCCCACAAATATGAGGGTGAAGAGACACGCAACTTTGCGACCTATAACCCGCAAGTCGCGCGCGACGATATGTTCCAGCTCGGCCGCCATCAGACCACTAAGGGCAACATCATTACGCCAGTGCGGTCGACGTCTGCCCTAATTCTGTCCTCCACCAACGTGAACCGCGAACGCATCTATGTGCAGCAGCCACCGATTTCTGCGGTCGGCTTCTCCTCACAGGCCTTTGCGCCGCACTTCCCGCATACCGTCCGAACGACAGAGACCAAGAAGTGCAGCGACTGCCATGTGTCTGCCGAAAATGACAATAACGCGATCATGGCGCAGCTGCTTTTGCAGGGCACAAACTTCGTCAATTTCGTCGGCATGTATGCTTGGACTGGGCTGGAGAATGGCGTCGAAGCCGTCCGTGTGACGGAGTATGACGAACCACAGGCCATTTTCGGGTCCTATTTGCAGAAGTATGCTTATCCGGACTTCTACAAGGCACATGTCGAACGGAATAAGCGTGAGTTGATCAACTGGAAGCGCGGAAAATCCTTCGACAAGCGGCTCAGCGGGGAGACCGGCCTGAAGGAAGACATCCGCAATGAAGTGAAGGGGACAGACGACGCTGTCCGCTGTCTGCAGATGCGTGGTGAATACCTCTACGTTGCAGAAGGCCGTGCAGGCTTCCGCGCCTATGACATCGCCTCAGTCGCAAATAAGGGCGTTTCGGAACGGATTTTGACCGGACCGTTCTCGAAGCTCGGCCATGACACGCAGGTAAAGTCGACCAACGCGACTTGTATGGCATTGGCAACCAACCAGCCGATCAACCCGGCAAAGAACACGCAGGAAATGCGTGATATGAACCAGGAACAGCCGTTCCACCCAATCTATAACTATGCGTTTGTGACGGACAGCGTCGAAGGTCTGATCCTCGTTGATATCGGCACATTGGCTGACGGTGAGCCACGCAACAACTTCCTACGACGCGCGTTGACATGGAATGAGGGCAACATCCTCAAGGGGGCAACGCACATCACCCTCGGCGGGCATTATGCCTATGTCGCAGCGGATGCAGGTGTCGTCGTTCTTGATCTCAACGATCCGCTTAAGCCCCGCGTCATGCAGGTGCTCCCAGCCAAGGGACCAAGAGCATCGGCGCTGCAATTCCGCTATCTGTGGGTGACCGACGAAGACGGCGTGAAGCTGTTTGATGTGACCAACGCCCGCAAGATCTTTCCGGTGCCGGAAGCGACAGTGCCGCTCAACAACGCCCGTCGCATCTACATTGCGCGCACATATGCATATGTCGCAGCGAAGCAGGACGGGCTTGTGATCTTGAATGTGACCAACCCGGAAAAGCCGAGCATCTATCAAAAGGTCACATTCAACGGACTGCTGAATGATGCCGAGGACGTCATTGTCGGCTCCACCAACGCATCGCTGTTTGCCTATGTGGCGGACGGTCGCAACGGTATGAAGGTCCTGCAACTGACGTCGCCGGCTTCGCAGCCAAATTATTACGGCTTCTCGCCGGCACCAAAGCCGGAACTGATCGCTTGGGCAAAAACGCCCTCTCCCGCCTTGGCAATGTCAAAGGGGCTGGACCGGGACCGCGGCGTGGATGAAACAGGCGGGCAGATCGCCGTCTTCGGGCGCTTGGGCTCACGCCCGTTCAACCGTGAAGAGATGGAACGCTTCTATCGCAACCGAGGTGGCTTGCTCTACCGCGTGAGCGATAAGCCAACCTTTGCGGATTGGGTTCCCAAGAAGAAGTAAGCGTTTATGGCCGTCCGCCATGCGGGCGGCCATTTTCGGCGCTGGTTACGCCGGAACGATTATTTGGAAGCGTTGATGGGGAAGCCGGGCTGATTGGGCGTCCCCTGCCAGGCATAGCCCGCAACGGCCAGCATCAGGGCTGCGCCCAGAAGCTCAAGCGCGGTGCGGGAAAATCGACCGGACCACCAGAGGGCACCGAAAGTTGCGGCACAGAGAATTAAGACGCTGATCCAGGCCATTATTTCTTCTTTCGTTTGAAACGCCGCGAATAGAGCAAACCCGCGCCACCCAAGGCGATAAGCGGGATGAGCCACAAAGGTGCGGTCAACTCGTTAACCTGTGGTTTTAGGCTAACCCACTGGCCATAGCGGCTCACAAGCCACGCCCGCACCGCCTCAGGGCTTTCGCCGGCGGCTATACGTTCCCGGACAAGGCGGCGCATATCTCGCGCAAGGTCTGCATTGCTGCCAGAAATAGGCTGGCCCTGACACACCACGCAGCGCAGCGTATCCATCAGGGCCACGGCCTGCGTTTCCTGATTGACGTCTGGCAGGGATTCCTCGGCATAATCCTGCCCAACAGCGGGCTGCGCCAAACATAAGGTTGCTGCGATCAAAAAGCGACGCATCAACTTCCTTTCAGTTTTGCGAGAATGTCGGGAATGTCAGCTTCGGTGATGACACCGATATGCTGGCCAACAACCCGCCCTTTGCCATCAATGATAAAGGTCTCCGGAACGCCTGCCGACCCGAATGCGATTTGGGCACGTCCGCCTTGATCCAGTCCCACACGCGCATAGGGGTTACCATTTTCGGCAAAGAACCGGGCGAGATCTTCCGACTTGTCGTGAACGGCGACACCATTAATCTCCACCCCCATAGCCTGCAGTTGAAGCAGGACGGGGATTTCGGCCACACAAGGTCCGCACCAGCTGGCAAACACATTCAATAGCCTTGGCTTGCCGTCGGCATAGTCCCGACTGTTCGTGCCCGGCTGATCTGGCATTGCGGCAGGCGCTTCAAAGGCAGGCAATGCATGCCCAACCAATTGCGACACGATGGTTCGATCGGATGGCCTGACCAAGGCGACGAGGAAGGTTGCGAACAAAGCGATCGTGACCACAACCGGCAACCAGAACACCCAAGAGCGCTTCATGCAGCGGAGAAACCTTTGGCTTTGCGGCTCTTCGCGCTGCGGCGCACACGGCCGATCAGCGACAGAAAGCCCCCGCCTGCAATCATGATCCCGCCCACCCAGATGAGCGTCACAAAGGGCTTCCACCACATCCGGATGACCCAAATGTTCCCGGGCCGCTCATCGCCCAGAACCACGTAAAGCTGGCCGTTCCAAAAGGTCCGGATCGCGGCCTCATTGGTAACCATGGCCGGAGTAGAAAAGCGGTGCAGCGCGGGTTTCAGCACTAATGAATCGCCATTGGACGTTTCTGCCCGCAGCGTTGCCTGAAGGGCATCGTAATTAGGGCCCGGAACCTGCGCCACATTTTCAAAAGTCACGCGGAAGTCGCCGATGTTGCGCGTGTCGCCGATCCGCATGGGCACAAGCGCTTCCTTCATGAAGGCGCTGTCTGCCGCCATTCCAGCGATGCTGACCGCGCAGCCAAGATGGGCAATAACCATACCCCATGTGAAGAGCGGGGTACGCGCCAGATTGCGTTTCCAGAGCGGGGCCACACTCCCCACAGCGACACCTGCTGCCACAACAATCCCCATCGCGGGAAGGAACGCGGCTTTGCCTGCGAAGACATAGACGGCGATCATTGTGAGCGCGGAAACGAGCAAAGGCACCGCAAGCCTGCGGATGAGCGCCCGGCCTTCATCATGGCGCCAGCGCAACAACGGCCCGACTGCCATGAAGGCAACCAGTGCAAGGGCAAGTGGGCCCGTTGTTGCGTTGAAGAAGGGCGCGCCAACCGAAATCTTCTGCCCCGTGAACGCTTCCAATGCCAACGGATAGAGCGTGCCAACCATCACTACGACCAGGATCACCGATAGAAGGAGGTTGTTGATCACCAGCAGTCCTTCCCGGCTCACAGGTTCAAACCGCTTCCCTTCGGAAATTGTACCCACGCGCAAAGCGAAAAGGACCAACGCCCCACAAATGTAGATCGTCAGCAGGGCCAGGATGAATATCCCCCGCTTGGGATCAACCGCAAAGCTGTGAACGCTCGTCAAAATGCCCGAGCGCACCAGAAATGTGCCTACCATAGACATAGAAAAGGCAACGCAGGACAACATGATGGTCCATGTTCGCAGGGCGTCACGCGTCGCAAGGACCGTCACCGAATGGAAGAGAGCCGTCGCCGCGAGCCAGGGCATGAGCGACGCATTTTCGACGGGATCCCAAAACCACCAGCCGCCCCAGCCAAGCTCATAATAGGCCCAATAGCTGCCCGCCGTGATCCCGATCGTCAGGAATATCCACGCCCCCAAAATCCAAGGGCGCATGGCACGTGCAAAACTTGGTGTGACGTCGCGCGTGATAAGAGCGCCAATGGCAAAGCTGAACGCCGCCGACATCCCGACATAGCCGATGTAAAGTGTCGGCGGATGGAAGGCGAGGCCGGGATCCTGCAGCAACGGGTTAAGGCCCTGCCCCTCCGTTACCCCGGCGATCCGCGCAAACGGATTGGAGGCGAACAGGAGAAAGACATAAAAGCCGAGCGCAATCGCTGCCTGAACCGTGAGCGTCGCGATCTTTGTATCGGCACGTAAGGCGCGCTCGAACAGGGCCACCGTCGCGCCGGCGACGCCCAATATGGAGACCCACAAAAGCATGGACCCCTCATGGTTCCCCCAAGTGCCCGCGAGTTTATAAAGCCATGGCTTTGCCGAGTGGCTGTTGGTGGCCACGAGCAAGACAGACATGTCGGACCGGAGGAAGAGTCCAATTAAAACCAAGAATGCCAAACCGCAGAGCACAGCCTGCGCCACGGCAAGAGGCGCAATTGCCCCCGCTAGATCATCACGATTTTGCCGAAGCGCGGCAACACCAAGGGCAAACTGGAGGAGCGCCAACGACGCCGCAACCCAAAGCGCCGCCATGCCAAATTCTGCTAACATGAAGTGAGGAATAGTTTGCCACGGCGCAATGTCGAGGAGGAAGAGATCAGGATTGGCTCAAATAGCTCAACGAAATGAACCATTTAAGATGTAGATCGACAGCACCTTCCTGGATGGAATGGCAAAAGTCTAATGTTTCTTGGGCATCTCCCACCCCACAATCTCGCCTGAATGGAAGGATTGAACCTGCGGGCCCTAATGCAACCAACTTCGCTTCTTCTTCGGTTGAGCAGAAGCGCCCTCCCGCTATGTTCCAACGGTCATCTAGAGCAATCCGACGTCTCTTGAGTTTTTGGGGCTACTTTCCATAAATGAGCAGCTTCGTTCCCCAGCCCTATCGTGAAACTGCCATGGCGCCGAAGATTGAGTTGGTCGCCTCTAGCTTTTTTCGTCAGGCGCGGCGCCCCCCCG
>JBBATT010000145.1:0-6033 GCA_040398605.1 Chakrabartia sp. | reverse complement strand
CTCCCGTAGGAGTCTGGGCCGTGTCTCAGTCCCAGTGTGGCTGATCATCCTCTCAGACCAGCTAAAGATCGTCGCCTTGGTAGGCCATTACCCCACCAACAAGCTAATCTTACGCGGGCTCATCCTTGGGCGATAAATCTTTGGACTTTCGTCATCATCCGGTATTAGCAGTCATTTCTAACTGTTATTCCGAACCCAAGGGTAGATTCCCACGCGTTACGCACCCGTGCGCCACTAGACCCGAAGGTCTCGTTCGACTTGCATGTGTTAGGCATGCCGCCAGCGTTCGTTCTGAGCCAGGATCAAACTCTCAAGTTTGATGTCCGATCCAAAGTCAGGAGGAATAGTCCCAACGATGAACCGCTCATTTTCAAGGAGCCGTTCCTGCACAATATCATATTTACGTATGGATACGTGTATAGGACATGTTTGACCACAGGGCGAACCCTGAGGCCATGGAACGACTAATTTGGTTACCCGAGTTGCTGACACCTTGAAGCTGTCAGACCCGGGGCCGCCGCCCACATGTCCCTTCATCTAAACCGACAATGAGAAAGAGCACAAAAGGCCCGACAACAAATCCCTCCCCACTTGAGCGGGGGGTACCCGTTGTCCAGTCTGTTGCGGAAGCGGCGAAGGCCCGAAGTGCTCATCGCCGCGACAAGAGCTCCTCTACGGGCGACTCATTTTCCCGTCAACACCCTTCCGCAACTTTATTTCAATTTTTTTGCAAGACACCGCAAAGCCACGTTCGAGGTCGGCAGGTTCGCATGGCCTATATAGTAGACACTAACCTCACCCGCTTCCGCCCTCTCTGGACGCCTGAGAAGCCCAGTATTCTAGGCCTCTGGCCGGCAGCTCAACCCGCAACGCTTCATGCGAGTGTCGAGTATCATCGCAGCCCACCTGCGGCTCCCGGGTGACGATGGCCGTTTCTCGTCCTGGCGCAGGTTGGCAATCTCCCCTGCGCGTTTCTGAACGGATACAGCTTGGCAGCCCCTTCGATTCCGGCTGAATTGGCCGATAATCATCGAATCAAGCAGGCATTGGTCTCCCGGTTCTCTCGAATCGCACGCTGGCGGCCTCCTAACACCGGGATTCAAGCGGATTGAATATAGCTCCGCATCGCCTCAGCTTCAGATTCGATCTTCTCAATCCGATATTTGACGAGATCGCCGATCGAGATGAAGCCAACCAGGCCTTCTGTGTCGACAACCGGGAGATGCCGAATCCGTCGACGGCTCATGAGAGATAAAGCAGCGAGGACCGCGCAATCCGAGTCGACTGTCATGGCTGGCGTCGTCATGACTTCACTCACGGGACGATCAAGGGCGGCAGCCCCCTCCTTTGCGAGGCCGTACACAACGTCGCGCTCTGAGAAGATACCTAGCACCTCACCACCATTAATGACCGGCAACGCGCCGATCCGATGCTTGGCGAGCATCGCGACAGCCTCGGCAACCGAAGCATCACTGGTTATCGAAAGGACGCTCGCGCCTTTAGATTGCAGAATTGCCTTCACACTCATGTTAGGCCTTCCTCTCTCGTGATCGAATCTCACGTCGATCTGGCTTGATGCTCCCACGATTCGGGCGCAAAGGGAAGCCATGGACGCACCACGCTCAGCTTTGGAAGATCCCGAATATGCGGCCTTCGCATGGGGCCGCTATAAGCGCCTGATGGTCTGGATGGCGTTGGCCTCTCTGACGGCGACAGTGGGATGCCTCTATTTGCTCAGCACGCTGATTGGTGAAATCCCGATCCACATGCTGATCGCGACCTCAGCGGGCGTGTTTGTATCGGTTATGCTCGCATCTGCCCTGATGGGGCTCGTCTTTCTGTCGGCTGGATCGGGACATGATGAGACGGTCAAGGAATTTGACGCGCTCAACGACCCCGAATGAGCGACGACATTCTGTCTCCAGTCTTAAGGGTTTTGCCCGAACCGGCTGACATCAACTCTAACGGTCATATTTTTGGAGGCTGGGTGCTTGCGATGATGGACCGCGCCGGCGGCATCGCAGCAGGCCGAGTTGCGGGAGGACGCTGCGCCACTGTCGCTATTGAAGCTATGGAGTTCATTGCCCCCATCCTGCTTGGCGATCTCATCTCTATCTACGCCTGTGTGGAGCGTAAAGGCCGTACATCTGTCGCTATCCGTCTTGACGTGCTCGCAGAACGGAAACGTGGCGAAGAACATGTGAAGGTCACAACAGGTGTATTCACCTTTGTGGCACTGGACGATGATTTCCGACCGAGGCCCCTGCCCGCTGCTTAAGCAGCATCGCTGGATACGCTCAACCGGAACGCAAAAACCGACAGCCGCTTATTCGGCGGCTTCGGTTTCCGCATCCGACACTGCGGCACGACGCGGACGACCACGACGGCGAGGGGCGGGTTCTGCGTCGAGATCAACTGCAGGGTCCGTCGAGACACCAAGCGCGGGCGGAAGAATCGCAACGTCAATCGTCGCCGATTCTTCTAATCTTTCGCGCGGCGCTTCCACTGAAGGCCCATTGTCACGGCGCGGACGGAATTCGCGCTTCTCACGAGGTTCACGTGGTTCGCGAGGTTCCCGTGGCTCACGAGGCGGGCGACGGTCGCTCTGCGCAGGCGCGGGCGCAGGCTCCTCATTGCTCTCATTCCCGTAGGACCCTGACTCGCCGTCGGACATGTCGAAGTTCTCGCCCTCGTCACCATCTTCATTCTGCCAATCATCCCGACGGGGCTGACGCGTGTCTTCTGAGCGTGTCCGGCTTTCGGCCACGATGCGGAAGTAGTGATCAGAAAACTGGAGATAATATTCCGTCAGAACGCGGTCGCCCTGAAGCTGCGCCTCACGGGCCAGATTCTTGTACTTCTCGAGCATCTGCGGCGCATTGCCGCGCGCCCGGTTATCGATACGGCTGCCATTATCCTGGCGCCCACCACCGTTATTGCCCGGCGAACCACGACCTCGTCCGCGACGACGGCCCTGCTGACGATTATTAAGCAAGTGATCTGATCCTTAAACTCAAGGGGTTCGTTCCAAACTCTCCGACTTAGCGGAAAACCTCTATGGTGGAGTGCTCCTATAGCGCTCCAACAGCCAAGCATGCGTTATACAGCCCGGTTCTCGGTGAGATCAGCGGCGCGGTTCCAAGCTTCCCTGCAAACGGCGCTTCGCCTTTCGACGCCCGCCGTAGCATAGAATACGTCAATTCCAAGCGAAATTATAGTGATTTGGTCACGAGCAGACAGCGGTCCCGCCCGCCAAGGTCTGGCCGAACATCGACGGTTAAACCCGCATCGCGAAAGAGGTTGCCAGCACTTTGCGCCTGATCAAAGCCAATTTCCACAGCAGCACAACCGGTTGGTGAAAGCAGGCGGGCGATCTGGGGCGCGAGCACGCGATAATCGTCGAGCCCGTCTGCCCCCGCAAACAGCGCCTCACCCGGCTCGAATTGGGCGACCGTAGCCGGAAGCTCGGCCTCGGTTGAAATATAAGGTGGGTTGCAGAGGATCAGGTCGAAGGAGCCGTCGACACCCTCCCCCCAATTGCCAGCGCGGAACCGCGCGCGTGCCTGAAGGCCGCAGCGGGCCGCATTCTCTGCCGCAACCCCCAGCGCCGTTGGCGATTGGTCAACTCCCATGCCCACGGCCTCTGGAAACTCAGACAATGCAGCCAGAAGCAACGCGCCTGATCCGGTGCCGAGGTCCAGAATCGTCTCAGGGGCGCGCGGGCCGAACCATTTCAGCGCCGCTTCAATCAGCGTCTCGCTGTCAGGCCGAGGGATGAGCACGCCCGGCAGGACTTTCAGATCCAGCGTCCAGAATTCGCGGTGGCCCAGAATATAGGCGACCGGTTCGCTCGTCATTCGGCGGTCAACCAACGCCGGAAAGCCCGCGGGCACCTCTGCCTCCAGATGAGAGAGAAGCAAGGTGTTGCGGTCAATGTCGAGGAGGTACGCCGCCAGCAGCTCTGCGTCTAACCGCGGCGTATCGCTCACCTCGGTAAGTCGGTTTGCCGCCGCCGTCAGCGCCTCACGCAGTCTCATCCAGCCCTGCCAGCCGTTCCGCCTGATCTGCCGACATGAGCGCGTTGATCAGTTCATCCATCTGTCCCATCAGGATTTCTGGCAACCGGTGCAGCGTCACATTGATGCGATGGTCGGTCACGCGCCCTTGCGGGAAATTATACGTCCGGATGCGTTCCGACCGGTCGCCCGAGCCAACCATGGATTTCCGCGCGCCAGACCGCTCGGCATGGAGCAACTCACGCTCCCGTTCGTAAAGCCGCGTACGCAGGACCTGCATCGCCTTAGCGCGGTTCTTATGCTGTGATCGTTCATCCTGCTGGATGACCACAAGCCCGGTCGGGATGTGGGTGATGCGGATGGCGCTATCCGTCGTGTTAACGCCCTGTCCGCCCGGCCCTGATGAACGGTAAATATCGACGCGCAGATCTTTCTCTTCGATCTGGACATCCACTTCTTCTGCCTCGGGCAGGACCGCCACGGTCGCAGCCGACGTATGGATGCGCCCGCCGCTTTCTGTGGCCGGCACACGCTGGACCCGGTGAACGCCGGATTCAAACTTCAGCTTCGCAAACACGCCATTGCCGACAATCGACGCGACGACTTCCTTATAGCCGCCGACGTCAGACTCGCTGGCAGAGATGACCTCGACCTTCCAGCCCTGCATTTCGGCATAACGCTGGTACATGCGGAACAGGTCACCCGCGAACAAGGCGGCTTCATCCCCTCCCGTGCCGGCACGGACTTCCAACATGGCCGAGCGATCGTCGGCAGCATCCTTCGGCAGAAGGCGCAGCGCCATATCGCGCTCAGCGTCCGGCAGTTGCTCGCGCACGGAGACAAGCTCTTCCTCGGCCATCTCGCGCATGTCGGGGTCATCAAGCATGGCCTGCAGATCAATCAGGTCATTGCGAAGTCGCTGCAATTTGCCGGCAACCTCGGCGACCGGTTCCACCTCGGCATACTCTTTGGAGAGCGCGACAAAGCGATCCGGCGCAAGTTCCCCCGATGCGAGTTGATTTTGAAGTTCATCGCGGCGCGCCAAAATAGCGCCCAAACGGTCGGCGGAGATTGTCGTCATTTGGACACCGCGCGCACGATGTCAGCAAGAGCGACCGCGTGTTGTTCACCTGTTACAAGATTTTTGAGCGCCGCCTCTCCGCGCGCCAGTTCATCCTCGCCGAGTATGACCGCATATCGGGCAGACCAGTCGTTCGCCTTCTGCATGCGGCGCTTCATATTGCCCTTATAGGTCATGTCTGTTGAAATACCGGCACGGCGCAGGTCCGCCATAATGCCGGTTGCGGCCAGTGCGGCCGCATCGCCCATCGGGACAACCGCAACAGTGATGCTGTTTTCAGGGGCTGTATCGAGCAGCATGGCAAGCCGTTCGATCCCGGCCGCCCAGCCAACCGCCGCCGTCGGCGGTCCACCAAGACTTTCCATCAAGCCATCATAGCGTCCGCCGCCCAGAACGGTGCCTTGCGCGCCCAACCGGTCCGTCACGAACTCAAAGGCTGTGTGGCGGTAATAATCGAGCCCGCGCACCAAGCGGCTGTCTCGCACCCAAGCAACCTTGGCCGCCTGCAATCCTTCAGTCACGCTTCCAAAAAAGTCCCGCGCCTCATCGGTGATATAGGTGTCGATATCAGGCGCTGCGTCCGCAATCGGGCGGTCACGCGGGTCTTTAGAATCCAAAATGCGCAGCGGGTTCTTGGCCAGCCGTTCCCGGCTGTCCTCCGAGAGATCCGCCTGATGATCCGAGAAATATTCAATGAGCGCTGCACGCCAGGCCGCGCGAGTTCCGCCGTCGCCCAGCGTATTCAAGCGCAGAGTGACGCCGTCGGAAATGCCGAGTTCGCGCAACAACTGGTCTGCAAACATGAGCAATTCGACATCCGCCGCCGGCTCGGGTGCGCCAATGATTTCAGCATCAATCTGGTGAAACTGTCGATACCGCCCCTTCTGAGGTCGCTCATAGCGGAACAGCGGACCGTGCGTGCCAACCTTAAGCGGC
>JBBATT010000144.1:0-6034 GCA_040398605.1 Chakrabartia sp. | reverse complement strand
GATGCCTGCCCGACGCCCAAAGGCGATGAAATTGTCGTGTGTGGACGCCTGCCGGAATCAGATCGCTATCGTATTCCAAAGGCGTTGCGGAAGAAGAAGCGGGTGGACAGCGGCGCTGGTGCATCATGGGCCTCCCGAGTGCGGACGCTGGAGGAGGCGCAGCGCTTCACACGGCCGGGCAGTTGCACAGCGATTGGTTCCTTTGGCCAATCAGGCTGCACCGAAGCGATGCTCCGCCAATGGTTTGAGGACCGACAGCGGGCCCAAGCAGAGAAGGGTGCGTATTAATTCACAGGTTCGGCCAGCAGCTTTTCCAAATCCGCCTTCCAGAGCTTCGCCCAAGTATGCGTGCCATGGCCCTTGGTCTCAGGCGAGGCCGGGATCAGGATGAAGGTTGCGCGCGGCATCTTCTTCACCGCCTCTTGCGCCATCCCAAGCTCAGGCGGGTTGATGAAATCATCGCCTGAGTTGATCCAGAGCGTGGGGACGGTGATCTTTTCCAGCGGCTTGGGATCATAGTTGCGTGAGGATTCGAGTTGGTAGATCTGGTCATTGGCGTCGCCATCACCCGCGCGTGCAGCAAAGCCTTTATCCAGCGCGGCCTCCGCCGCTTCGCGTGTCGGGAACTGCGCCTGCAGCGCAACGGGGTTCGCGCCTGCAATCATGGAGAGATAATTGGCCGTGCGCACGCCCTGCATCGGCTGCGTGGTGTAGTTGCCGTCATTCCACGTCGGATCAGCCTTGATCGCATCGACCGACATCTTGCGCCACCAGCGGTTGCGCCCGGCAATGGGGGCGGCATTGCAGGCAAAAGGCGCGAGCCGCTCAGCCACACCCGGATATGTCGTGCCCCACACAAAGGCGTGCATGCAGCCCATGGATGTGCCGAGGATCAGGTTCAACCGCTTGATCTTCAACGTTTCTGTGACGAGGCGGTATTGGGCGCGGACCATGTCGTCATAATCATATTTCGGGAAGGCCATGCGCATCCCGTCCGAGGGCTTGGACGACGCGCCGTGCCCGATATTGTCGGGCAGGATGACGAACATCTTGGTGATGTCGAGCGGCTGGCCGGGGCCATACAACTCATCGGCGAATTGCGGCCGGAAGAACTGCTTGCCCGTGCCGCCAGTGCCGTGGAGGATCATCACCGCATTGTCGATTTCGCCCTTCGCATTGCGATGCGGCGTACCCAGCGTAGTGTAGTGGATGCGGAGTTCGGGCAGCGTCTCACCGCTGGTGAAGGTGAAGTTCTTGAAGACCGCGTCGGCTTCCTTCGCTGTGTCGGTCGGGCCGGCAAGGGCGGGCGAGGCGAGTAGGGCGAGGGCCGGAATGAAATTGAGGAACTTCATATGCATGTCATGCCAGCGGAGGCTGGCATCTCCCTGAATCAATTGTGGTTATGTGAGACGTTAGCGGGAGTGGACGAAGATGCCAGCCTGCGCTTTTGGGAAGGGGGCACGACAACTCGTCATGCTGAACTTGTTTCAGCATCTATGAACACCTCGTTGCCCGGATTGTGACGCAAACTTCGGCTCGGCAGTGTAAATAGATCCTGAAACAAGTTCAGGATGACGGAAAACCAAGCCCTCCTTTACTGCCCGAAGCCCACTTCACCCGCAACCCGCACCGCTTCCCTTGCCGCCGCGATCAGTGCCCCGGATTTCGCCTCACACTCACGCTGTTCGTAGATCGGGTCGCTGTCGGCGACGATGCCCGCGCCCGCCTGCACGTGCATGACGCCGTCTTTCACGACGGCTGTGCGCAAAACGATGCAGCTGTCGAGATTGCCGTCGGGCGAGAAATAGCCGACGCCGCCTGCATAAGCGCCGCGCGTTTCGGGTTCGAGCTCGGCGATGATCTCACAGGCCCGAACCTTGGGCGCGCCGGAGACGGTGCCTGCGGGGAAGCCTGCGAAGAGCGCATCGATGGCGTCTTTGTCGTCCGCCAATGTGCCGACGACGTTGGAAACGATGTGCATTACATGGCTGTAGAATTCGACCATGTAGCTGTCGGTCACCGTGACCGTGCCAGCGGCGGCCACGCGGCCGACATCGTTGCGGCCAAGATCCAGCAGCATCAGATGCTCCGCGCGTTCCTTGGGATCGGCGAGCAGGCTGGCGCGGTTTTCCGCATCTTCAACCGCCGTCTTGCCGCGGGGGCGAGTGCCGGCAATCGGGCGGATCGTGACTTCGCCGTCACGGACACGGACGAGGATTTCGGGGCTTGAACCGGTGAGGGCAAAGCCTGGAAAATCGAGATGGTAGAGGAAAGGTGACGGGTTGATCCGCCGCAGCGCGCGGTAAAGGTCAATCGCGGGCAGCGGGAAGGGCATAGTAAAGCGTTGGGCGAGGACAACCTGAAAGATGTCGCCAGCCTCAATATAGTCCTTCGCACGTAGGACCATTTCTTCATATTTTCCGGGTTCGAGAACCGGCGTCGGGACCATCGCCTTCAAGTCGGGCAAGGCACCGATGCGGTCCGCTTCGGGCAATTGGCGGGCAAGCCGCGCGGCTGTCGCGTCGATGCGTTCGATGGCCGCTTCCACCAGCCGGTCAGCATCGCCTTGTCCGGGCCAGACAGGTGCCACGATGAACAGGCGGTCGGCGAGGCGATCAAAGGCGAGGATGACAGTTGGGCGCACGAACAGCATGTCGGGCAGGCCAAGCTCGTTCGGCGCAGGGCGCGGTAGTTTTTCGACGAGACCCACTGTCTCATATCCGAAATAGCCAACGAGACAGGCCAGCGTCTTGGGCAGTTCGGCGGGCACGTCGATATGGCTGGCCGTGGCGAGTGCCCGCAGCGCCGTCAGGCTGTCATCGGCCACAGAGTGGAAGTCATCGCGGTCGGTTGCCCAGTTGCGGTTGACCTCGGCCTTATGGCCATCGGCACGGAAGACGAGGTCTGGCGCAAGGCCGATCAGGCTGTAGCGCCCGCGCACAGCGCCGCCCTCAACTGACTCGAGCAGAAAGTCACCCCGTTCGGGCTCATGCAGCTTGAGATAGGCGGAAACCGGCGTTTCGGTATCCGCGATCAGACTCCGCCAGACGAGCGCAGGCTTGCCAGAGCGGAGCCGGCTGATCGCAAGCGCATCATCCCCCTGAAGCGTCACCGTGCGGCAGCGCCCGTCAGGCTCTTGCGCAGGCCATCAATCGCCGACTCGTTGCGTTCAACTTTGAGCATCTTCTTTGCAGCGTTGGTGAACTGCGAGGCATATTCACGGCCAATCGCATCGGAGAGCTGGCTCTGCGTCGCCGCGAGCAGGCTCGGTTCGGCCATAAGATTACCGGGTTCGATGCGGTCAAGCTGGACGACAACCCAACCCTGCTTATCGGCCATCGGCGCGATGCGGGCGCGACCGGTGTTCAACTCAAACAATTGGACCAGTTCCACAGGCGGACGCGTATTGCCCTTTACAATGTCCATGCGGCGGGAGGCCAATGGACGGGTGCTGCCTTGCCCAGCGGCTGCGGCGGCAAGGGGAGTCCCCTTATTTGCCTTGATCAGAATCGCATCGGCCATGCGACGCGCGGCCTTGCTGGCACGGTCTGCAATGAAATCACCGGTAATCTGTGCTTTGATCTGGGCGAGGGGCTTGGGCGCTTCGGCGATGACACGGTCGATATCGTAGAACGCGTCCTTATCTTCGGCCAAGGGGACGAGCGCG
This sequence comes from Chakrabartia sp., assembly GCA_040398605.1. GTDB lineage: Bacteria > Pseudomonadota > Alphaproteobacteria > Sphingomonadales > Sphingomonadaceae > Aquisediminimonas. The sequence continues at coordinate 2,367 of JBBATT010000144.1, read as the reverse complement.
GGATCATCATCGGGCTCGGCCTGAAAGGCATCCTTCAGGACGGCCATGAAGTTGTCGGGTGCCACAAAACCCGCCTGATCCGGCGAAATGCCGCTGGCGGTGAGGGGCGGCGTGGTCAAAACTGTCAAGCTGCGTTCCTTCACCACATCATCAAACGTCTGCCCGTCGGACACGGCCTCTTCAATATTTGCCAGCAGGGTGGCGAAACCGTCGGCTGTCTTTTGGATAGTCAGCGCGGCCACGATTTCTGGCTTGGCCTCAGCCAGCGACTTGCCGCCGATGGTTTTGGAATTGTCGACCTTCACGACATACCAACCGAGCGCCGACTTGAGCGGCCCGACAATGCCGCCCTTTGGTGCTGCGAAAACAGCATTTGCGATGGCCTCTGAACTCTGGCCGATATAGGCGCCTTTTTCGAGCGCGGTCAGCGGAACAGCGTCCCCTCCGGCGGCCTTGGCTGCGTCGTCCATCGACGCGCCGCTGCGGGCCTTAGCAGCCAAAGCCTTTGCGACGGCTTCTGACTGGACAATGACCTGTGTGACATCGAGCAATTGGCGCGTCGCATATTTGGCGGCGTCCTGCTTGTAGCGGGCGGCCACTTCGGCATCGGTTGGGGCGGATTGCTTCGCGATCATGGAGCGGTCGACGAGGGCATAACGGATCACGCGGCGTTCCGGCTCAATATATCGTGTCCGGTTGGCTGCATAAAAGGCGTTGAGTTCAGCATCTGTCGGCGCGGGGCCGTTGGTGAAGGCGGCGTCGCGCAGTTCAACAAAGCTTCCCAAACGGCGCTCCACCAGCAGGGTCGCATAAGGGGCAGCCAGATCGCGTGGCGCACCTGAACTGGCAGTGACGGGCACAAGCATGTGGCGGACGGCGATGCCCTGTTCAATATCGCTGCGGAACTGGGCTTCAGTTAGCCCGCGCTGGCCCAGAAGCTGGCGATATCGCGATTCATCGAACTTACCGGTCGCACCCTGAAAGGCCGGGATGCTGGCAATTTCACCATCGGCCAGACGGTCGCTGACAACCATGCCGAATTTTTCGCCAAAGGCGCGGAGGGAGGTGAGGTCGGTCAGTTCGGACAGAAGCTTGTCGAGCGTGCCTTCCTGCAACATTTGCTGCATCGTGACGTCCGGCTGCTGCTGGCGCCGCTGCGACAGCTCAATTTTAAGACGGTCGTTGAGATCGCTGATCGCAATGGCGCGGTTGCCAATCTGGACGGCATCGTTGCTGCCAACGCCCCCAAGCGCACCCACGCTCGACGGCGTGCCGACGCCCGTGACGATGAAGGCGACCATAATGAGCCCCAACAGGCCAAGAACGGCCCAGGACCCCATTGCGCGGCGGAAAAAAGTCAGCATCGACCAAACGTCTCCAATAAACCCGGCCACGCCATAGGGGCCTGCGCGCGCGGCTTCAAGCGCGGCGACGCTGGCATCGCCCAATTCGCTTTGCTAACGCCCCATCAGATTTGTGTTCCAGGAGATAAACATGGCCTTGAAGAAGCTTGTAGCTGGCAATTGGAAGATGAATGGCAGTCTGGCCGCGCTGGACGAGATCAGGGCGATTGCCGCCGCCGCCAAGGCCAATCCCCGCGCTGATGTGGCCATTGGGGTCCCGGCGACGCTCATTACGCCCGCCGTCACCGCCGCCCCCGGCTTTACGATTGGAGGGCAGGATTGCCACTGGAAGGAGAGCGGCGCGCATACGGGCTGCCTGTCCGTCGCCATGCTGAAAGAGGCGGGGGCCTCTTTCGTTATCGTCGGGCATAGCGAACGCCGCACGGACAATCATGAGCGCAGCGCCGAAGTGGCCAAGAAAGCCGAAGCGGCGACGGCTGGCGGCCTAATGGCCATCATCTGCGTCGGTGAATCAGAGGCAGAGCGCGATGCAGGCCAAGCCGTGGCCATTGTGACAGGTCAAATCCGGGACTCGGTCCCTGCCCATTCGCAAGGAGCCAACACGGCCGTCGCCTATGAACCCGTCTGGGCCATTGGCACAGGACGCACGCCGTCCACCGATGATGTTGCCGAAATGCACGCCGCCATCCGGGCGCAGCTTATTGATTTGCTTGGGGAAGAGGGGAAAGGCGTCCGCATTCTCTATGGCGGTTCGGTTAAGGCCTCAAACGCCGATGAACTGTTGCATGTGCCGGATGTCGATGGCGCGCTGGTTGGCGGGGCAAGCCTGAAGGCCGCAGATTTCGTGCCGATCATTGAGGCTGGCGCGCGATAGATCAGGCTCCAAGGTTGATCGCAGGCAAGGGCTGGGCTAAGGCGCGGCCCAATTCTTTGCTATTGCCGAAAAGAGCACATTTCCGATGTTTACATTCTTGCTCGTTGTCCATGTCATCATTGCTGTGTC
>JBBATT010000143.1:0-6090 GCA_040398605.1 Chakrabartia sp. | reverse complement strand
AGCGGATTGAACTTCAGGCGACCTTCCTCAATCTCAAAGCGCGGAAGCGCCGCGCGGGTGGAGGACTGGAACGCCTTTCGGCCTGAAATCTGGGCGTCGAACCCGGCGAGCGCCTCTTTAAGCGGAATGACCTTGCGGATCTCGCAGCAGCCATCGGGATCGTAAGACCAGCGCAGGCCGGTTTCGTCCTTGGCTTTAATTGCGTCGGCATCGGGCGTCAGGCTGCGGACATCCGTGAGGCCGAGCAGCGCCGTCACTTCGTCCCGATAGGCGAGCGTTTCCGGGAAGTGCTTGCCTGTTTCCAGAAAGAGCACCGGCAGCGCGGGATCGATGCGGGAAATGAGATGCAGCAGCACAACCGCTTCCGCCCCGAAGGAGGAAACGGCCGCGACGTCGCCCAGCATATTTTCCTGGAGCACAGTTTCGAGCACCTCGACCGTATCACGCCCGCGGAACATGTTGTTGAGGCGGATGGCATCCGACTCTGTGTACCGCGGTTGCGTGTCGATACGGTCGATGACCCGATCCTGTGCTTCAGCCATGACGCAGCTTCCACACCGGCACAGCGGCGTCGGCTGCGCGCTGATAGACATTGTCATAACGGGCCAGCGTGGTTGCCACGACGGCTTCGTCGAGCGGCTTGTCCGGCACAAAGCTGTCAAAGCCGCAGCGGCGCATTTCCCGGATCTGATCGACAAGGACATCGCCCTGCGCACGCAGTTCGCCCGCATAACCCGCTTCCCTCAGGATACGCGCGGCGGAATAGCCACGCCCGTCGCGGAATTTAGGGAAGGCGACTTCGATCAACGCGATACGATCCAGATGCGGGATCAGCAGGCGGGCGTCTTCACCCGGCTCCAGCCGCACGGCCGTCGCATTCGACTGGTCGAGAAAGGCGCTGAGCGCGACCGCGGGCTGGTCCAGCGCCGCATCATCGCGAAACCGCAGATTACCCATAAATCGCCTCCTTGAACGGGTCGAACCCGACGCGGCGATAGGTGTCGAGGAAACGCTCCTCGCCTTCGCGCAGTTGAATATATTTGTCGGTCGCGCGCTCAACGGCATCGACGATGCCATCTTCATCAAAGCCGGGGCCAGTAATCTTGCCGATGCTGGTATCTTCGGCACCCGATCCACCGAGCGAGAGCTGGTAGTTCTCCGTGCCCTTCTTATCGACGCCCAGGATGCCGATGTGCCCCGCATGATGGTGGCCGCACGCATTAATGCAGCCCGAGATTTTGAGCTTCAATTCGCCCAGATCGCGCTGGCGGGCCGGATCGGCGAAGCGCTTGGCGATCTTCTGCGCAACCGGGATCGAGCGGGCATTGGCGAGGCTGCAATAATCGAGACCGGGGCAGGCGATGATATCGCTGATGAGGTCAAGGTTTGCAGCGGCCAGATCAGCTTCGACGAGCTTTTGCCAGACGGCATAGAGGTCACGCTTGGCGACGTGCGGCAGGACGATGTTCTGCGCATGCGTCACGCGCAGCTCGTCAAAGCTATAGTCCTTGGCAATGTCGGCCATTACGTCGATCTGCGCGGAGGACGCGTCACCCGGAATATCGCCTGTCTTCTTCAGGCTGATATTGACGATGGCATAGCCCGGCTGCTTATGCGCCTTCACATTCTGGTCCAGCCAGACGGCGAAGTCAGGGTCGCTGCGGTCGACGCTATCGGTGATGCCGGCTTCAAAGGCGGGCGGTGCGAAGAAGGCAGTGATGCGCTCCAGCTCTGCCGCGGGCGGATCAAGGTCCAGCGTCTTTACATGGGCGAACTCTTCTTCCACCTGACGGCGATATTCATCGGCGCCAATTTCATGGACGAGGATCTTGATGCGCGCCTTGTAGATGTTGTCGCGGCGGCCATAGCGGTTGTAAACGCGCAGGCAGGCTTCCGAATAGCTGAGGAAGTCCTCAATCGGCACAAAGTCCTTGATCAGCGGCGCGATCATCGGCGTGCGGCCCATGCCACCGCCGACGTAAAACGCAGCGCCAAGCTTGCCATCACGTTCCACCAGCTGGATGCCAATGTCATGCAGGCGCATCGCCGCGCGGTCTTCGTCCGCTGCGATCACCGCGATCTTGAACTTGCGCGGCAGATAGCTGAATTCCGGATGGAAGGTGGACCATTGGCGCAGCAGCTCCGCCCAAGGACGCGGATCGGTGATCTCGTCAGCCGCAGCACCAGCATATTGGTCGGACGAGATGTTGCGGATGCAGTTGCCCGATGTCTGGATGGCGTGCATCTCAACGGTCGCGAGGTCCGCCAGAATGTCACCGGCGTCTTCCAGCTTGATCCAGTTATACTGGATGTTCTGACGCGTGGTGAAGTGGCCGTAATCGCGGTCATATTTGCGCGCGATGTGCGCCAGCATGTGCATCTGGCGGCTATCGAGCGTGCCATAGGGAATGGCGACGCGCAGCATATAGGCGTGCAGCTGAAGATAGAGTCCGTTCATCAGCCGCAGCGGCTTGAACTGGTCTTCGGTCAACTCGCCCGCCATGCGGCGGCGCACCTGATCGCGGAATTCGTCGACGCGGGCATCGACGATGGCCTGGTCATATTGGTCGTACTTGTACATCAGATCACCCAGTTGCCAGCCGCCGGATCAGCGGGTTTCAGTGTCAGGTCCAAACGGACGGTCGGGCCGAGCGCGCGGACACGGTCCTTGATATGTGCGGGACGGGGTCCCTGCGGCGTTGCGACCGCATCGATGATGTAAGGGGCATTCACGCGGCGCGCGGCTTCCTCGGTCGCAAGAATGGCATCGCCCTGGTCCGCGACGTCCGCTGCGTCTTCGACATGCAGCGACCAGCCGCTCCCCGTCCACCATGTGACCGCGCCTGAAGCGAGGTCATTTCCCGTCAGCAATTTCATAGAGTTTTTTCCGCCTGTTTTGCGAGCGCACGAAGCCGGTCTTCGGCATCCGAACGCAGAACCACGTCGCCGACCACAATCAGGGCCGGGCTCTTCACCCCGTCACGGGCGATCATATCGCCCAAATCGGTCAATATCGTGCGGATGGCGCGCGCGCCGTGCCGTGTGCCGCGTTCCAGCACCGCGACGGGCATGTCAGGCGACACACCATCTGCGATCAGCTTTTCCGCAATCTCGTTGGCCGTGGCGACACCCATATAGATCACCAGAGTCCGGCCTTTGCCGGCGAGGCCCGACCAATCCTGTTCGGACAGTCCTTTGCACTGGCCCGCCACGAAGCTGACGGCGCTGGATGCATCGCGGTGGGTGAGGGGGAGCATCGCCTGCGCGGCACAGCCGACGGCGGCGGAGATGCCGGGGATCACTTCGACGTCCACGCCATCTGCGCGGCATTCTTCGGCTTCTTCGCCGCCCCGTCCGAAGATGAACGGATCGCCGCACTTCAGGCGGATCACAAGATGTCCGGCGCGCGCTTCGGCAACGAGAAGCGCGTTAATCTGGTCTTGCGGCACCGTGTGGCGGCTGCGCTGTTTGGCGACGGAGATGTAACGCGCCTTAGGGTTGCCGAGCGCCAAGATGGCGTCGTCGACCAGCCCGTCATGGACAATCACGTCCGCTGCCGCGAGCGCGCGGGCGGCTTTGATGGTCAGCAAATCGGGATCACCAGGACCCGCGCCGACAAGGATGACTCGTCCACTCTTCATGGGTTGCAGATGGGCCTGACAGCGCCCCATCGCAAAGCAGAGAATATTGCCTGCTATTTAGCGAAACTTGGCGTGTTGTCCCTCAGGCCGATGCCAATGGAGGCGCGTGCCTGCTCTTCTTCTGTCGAAACGACGGGATAGGCACAGTAATCCGCCGCATAATAGGCGCTGGGCCGATGGTTGCCCGACAGGCCGACGCCGCCAAAGGGGGCGGACGAAGGCGCGCCGTTGGTTGCGCGGTTCCAGTTGATCACGCCCGCGCGGACATTCGCCCAGAAACGGTCATATTGTTGAGGTGTCCCGCCGATGAGCGACGCGGACAAGCCATAGCGTGTTGCATTGGCCTCTTCGATGGCCGCATCGAAATCGGGCACGCGCACCATTTGCAGAATGGGGCCAAAGAGTTCGACATCAGGCCGTTCGCTGGCGTCTGTCATGTCGATCAGCGCGGGGGTTAGGAACGGGCGACCTTCAATCGGGCGCAGCAATTGGATGATCGGCACCCCGCCCTTCATCATCAGCGTCAGGAAACTTTCCTGAAGGTTATCCGCCACGTCATTGTCGATCACCGGCCCCATAAAGGGGGCTGGATCGGAAAAGGGTTCGCCGACGATAAGGCGGCTGGCGAGCTTGCTGATTTCCTCGACCAACGGCTTTTGCATCCCATCGCGCACAATCAGGCGGGACGCGGCGGTGCAGCGTTGCCCCGCACTCAGATAGGCCGATTGGACGACCAGGATCGCGGCGGTCGCGATATCGGGCGTGTCCCAAACAACGATGGGGTTGTTGCCGCCCATTTCCAGCGCGAGCATCTTGCCCGGCTGGTCCGCAAATTGGCGGTTGAGCATGATGCCGGTGCGGGCAGAGCCTGTGAACAGGATGCCTTCAACATCGGGATGCGACACGAGCGCCTTGCCTTCGTCGACACCACCGATAACCAACCGGAGCACGCCGGTCGGCACGCCCGCGGCGTGGAACAGGTCGACCAGCATCTTCCCGGTCGCGGGCGTCTTTTCAGACGGTTTGAACACAATGGAATTGCCAGCGAGCAGCGCCGGGACAATGTGCCCGTTCGGCAGATGCGCCGGAAAGTTATAGGGCCCGAGCACAGCCATGACGCCGTGCGGCTTATGGCGAATGGCCGTGCGCGCACCGAGATTGCCCTCTAGCCTGCGCTGCGGCGTGCGGTCCGCATAAGCGCGGATCGAGATTTCGACCTTGTTGATGACCGATTCGACTTCGGTGCGGGCTTCCCACAGGGGCTTGCCTGTCTCGCGCGAGATGCAGTCTGAAAGGGCATCGGATTTCTGCCTGACGACACTCACAAAGCGGCGCAGCGTTTCCATACGGACGGTGAGCGGGCGGGCGCTCCATTCCGGGCCTGCATCCCGTGCCAGCGCGACTTCGGTTTCCACGTTGCTCACCGGGCCGCGCCAATAGGTCGCACCCGTTGCAGGCTCGATGGAAATGATCTCAGTCTCAGACATGTTGCGCTCAATACACTCGTTGGGAAGATCGATATCGGACAATGGTGAACGTCTCTTTACTACGGGGGTGGCCGAAAAGCAGCCATTTCCATAGTTACGACATCGCTTCGCCCAACTGTCGGATTTGGCGCACTTTATTTTCCAGCAGCGTCCAATCATCGGCGGCGGCAATAGGGGCCCAAATGGCCTCAACTTCCTCGATATGCATCGAACAGGGGGATTCTCCCTGCCAGTAAGCGTGATCGAAGGTGCGCGAAGGGGCATAGCCTTCCAGAGCGCGGGCAAGCGGCTCAAAGAACTCATTGCTATATAGGCTAGCGTCGGAGCCGTCCCGCAGACAGCCGCCTGCCCAGTCAAAATAGAAGCGATCAATCTCGACCTTGCTGGCGAAAAGCGCCGTTTCCAAGGCCGTCACGACGGCGATGTCATCCCGTTCGCTAAGGGGGGTGACGCCCAACCGCCATAAGACGCGTGCGACAATCGCCTTGCGGTAGGCGGGGGCAAAGCCTTCGATAGCCTCGACCAGTGCGTCACGGTCCGCAATCGACAGCATCGAATTGGCGAGCTGGACGGCATCCCAATGGATTGCTTCAGCCTGGCGGCCAAAGGCATAGAGCCCCTGTTCGTCGAAATAGGCGGCGGTGAAGTTGGGCTCAAAGGTGGGTGTCCAGCGCCAAGGGCCATAGTCAAAACTTTCGCCCGAGACGTTGATATTGTCGCTGTTGAGGACGCCGTGGACAAAACCCGCTGCCATGAAGCTGGCCGCCATCTGCGCGGTCTTCTCGATCACCAGCCGAACCAATCGGACAGGCGCATCAGCATCGTCTCCGCTTTCTTCGCCATAATAATGGCGCAGCGCATAGGCCGTCAGGCGGCGGAGGTTGTCCTCTTCACCTAGCGTCGCCAGCCGCTGGAAACTGCCGATGCGGATATGGCCGTGCGACAGGCGGATGAGCACGGCC
>JBBATT010000142.1:0-6142 GCA_040398605.1 Chakrabartia sp. | reverse complement strand
ATCCAGCAGATGGATGTGCAGACCTATTTCTTACGCCGGAAGAATATGAATGCCAAGGGCGAGGCACGGTCCTGGACGGACCATCTGCTCTGGCATCATGCGGCCCACACGGTCGATCTGTTCGCCTATCAGGCCGGACCCATTGTGAAGGCCAATGCGATTGAAGGGCCGCACCATCCCGAGCTTGGCATTGCCATGGATATGTCCATCCAACTGAAGGCGGCTAGCGGCGCCATCTGCACGCTGTCGCTGTCGTTCAACAATGATGGGCCGCTCGGCACCTTCTTCCGCTATATCGGCGACACCGGCACCTACATTGCCCGTTACGACGATCTGGTGAACGGTAGGGAAGAGCCGATCGACGTGTCCAAGGTGGACGTCAGCATGAACGGCATTGAATTGCAGGACCGTGAGTTCATTGCAGCGATCCGCGAAGGGCGTGAGCCGAATTCCAGCGTCCAGCAGGTTTTGCCCTGCTACAAGGTATTGCACGATCTAGAATTGCAGTTTTAGGAAGCGCGAAACCCTCCCCGCTGCGACTAGGCCGACAAGAGATCGGCCAAGTCTCGCTCCCCTCCCGCAAGCGGGAGGGGTTGGGGAAGGGTAAATCAATGTAATGAGAGGAAGCAAAATGACCGGCCCGACACACCCAATTGAACCTGTGGGCCTTCGCCTTGTGCTGGGCGGCAATGTCTTCGGTTGGACAGCCGATCTCGACACCAGCTTTGCGATCCTCGATGCCTTTTATGAAGCCGGTGGCCGGATGATCGACACAGCGGAAGGCTATTCGGCCTTCGTGCCGGGGCATGTTGGGGGCGAGTCTGAAACGGTTTTGGGTCATTGGCTGGCGGCGCGGGGCAATCGGGCAGAGATGCACATTGCGACGAAGACGGGGATGTATGGCAAGCCCGGTGATCTCTCCCCTGCCAAGGTCGCTGCTGCCCTAGAGGGCTCTCTGAAACGGCTGCAGACGGACTATGTGGACCTCTATTACGCGCACCGTGATGAGACAGGCACATCACAGGCAGAGGCGGCACAGGCCTTTGGCGAACTGGTAAAGGCCGGGAAAGTTCGGGCGCTTGGTGCCTCAAACTTTACAGCGGCACGGCTAACGTCTGCGCGACAAGTCGCGCAAGATGCAGGCTATGCGTCTTATGGGGCGATTCAGAACCACTATAACCTTGTTGTGCGGGATGATTTCGAAGGTCCGATGCAGGATTTATGCGTGGCGCAGGGCATTGCTTCCTTCCCTTATTTCGGGCTCGCCTCAGGCTTCCTGACAGGTAAGTATCGTGTCCCTGCCGACCTTGAAGGTGGCAATCGCGGATACAGAGTGCGCGACTTTTTTGACAAAGGTCAGCCCATCCTCGCGGTGATGGACAAGATTTTAGCCGAGACAGGGGCGAAGCACGCGCACATCGCACTGGCGTGGATCAATGCTCAACCCGGTATTGCGGCACCCATTGCCAGCGCCTCTCGCTTGGAACAGGTTGCAGACCTTGTGGCGGGGGCTACGCTCACGCTTTCGGCAGACCATCTTGATCTGCTCACCCGCACGCAGCCTCTTTTGGAGACACCGACAAAATGACGATCTCGAAACGCGCGATTAATGGCCGCCCGACCAACCCAGTGGGCCTTGGCTGCATGTCATTGTCTTGGGCTTATGGCGTGCCGCCGACGGACGAAGATGGGGCAAAGCTCCTCCATCGTGCGCTCGACCTTGGCTATGACCATTTGGACACCGCCCGCATTTACGGGCTGGGCCATAATGAGACGCTGATCGGCAAGACGTTGAAGGAGAACCGCAGCAAGTTCTTCCTCGCATCTAAAACCGGCATTATCGTGAATGGCGAAAAGCGCGGCATTGATTGCAAGCCGGAGACGATCCGCAAGGCCTGCGACGAGAGCTTGCGGCTGCTCCAGACCGATCATATCGATCTCTATTATCTCCACCGTCGCGATTTTGAGACGCCGATTGAGGACTCGGTCGGCACGCTTGCCGAGTTGGTCAAGGAAGGGAAGATTGGCAGCATTGGTCTGTCTGAGATGTCGGCAGAGACGCTGCGAAAAGCATCGGCCGTGCACCCCATTGCCGCGATGCAGACGGAATATTCGCTGTGGACCCGCAATCCCGAAATCGCTGTGCTTCAGGCCTGTAAGGAATTGGGGACGACCTTTGTGGCCTTCTCGCCAGTTGGGCGCGGTGCGCTGGCCGCAGCGGTCCACGATACAGAGGATCTGGTCGACAACGATCTGCGTCGCGGCCAACCCCGTTTTAATGCGGATAATTGGCCGCATAATCTGAGACTTATCGAGGCCTTCAGCGCAATTGCGGCCGCACAGGGCGTGACACCAGCGCAGTTGTCGCTCGCTTGGGTGCTGTCTCGCGGGGATCATATCGTCACGATCCCCGGCACGGCCTCCATTTCCCATCTCGAAGAGAATATCGCGCGGTGGGACTGGCAGCCGGACAGCACGGTGCTGGAGACCATCGACGCGCTGATCAATCAGCAGACTGTTGCAGGGCCGCGCTATCCGGAAGCCATGCAGCGGACCATCGACACCGAGGAATTTGCCTGAGGCAGGGGGAGGCGGAACGATGCCGACAGCGGTGATCAACTATGCAGCGCGGACCGATTTCCGGCAGCGTTACTATGCGAACGACCATAGCCGCGACACGGTCGTCATTGATGGCCATCCGATGGAGCTTGCCGACGGTCGCGCGGTGCCAACAGACCTTGATGCCGCCGGGTTCAAACTCGTGCCACACAAGAGCAGGGTCGCCGATTTTCAGGATCGCGCGGACGTGGCGGCTGTTCACGGGCAGGAAATTGTTGATTTGCTCCTTGAAGAAACGGGTGCGGACGCGGTGTTCTGCACCAGCCCCGGCATCCTGCGCTTTGGTGAGAAGTCGAAACTAGCCGGGCAGTTCAACAACTCCATGCCCGCGCGCTTTGCCCATATCGACATCACGGCAGGAACGGCAGCTGTCTTTGCCAAAGGCGGCCCACCCGAGGGCAAGTCTGTCCGGCGATACGCCCATTTCAATGTCTGGCGCGCCTTTTCCGCACCGCCACAGGATGTGCCTTTGGCGGTATGTGATGCGCGAAGCGTGACAGCCGAGGATCTGATCATTGCCGATGCGATTTTTGATGATCCGGATAAGCCCGAATGGTCGTTTGAAAGTTACATCATTGCCCACAATGCTGCGCACAAGTGGCACTGGTTCCCCAATATGACGCGCGATGAAGCGCTCATTTTTAAGACGAGCGATTCCCAGTTTGCCAATCCTGTTCCTCATGTAGCCTTTGATAATTCAGATGCGCCTGCCGACGTCGCGCCACGTTCGAGCATCGAAATGCGGGCCATTGCGTTCTGGTTCGACTGAGAAGGCTTGATTTTATAACAATTGTTACCGAAGGTGCTCTTATAAGATTTAGGAGAGTACCGTGGCCGCATTTCCCCAGACCCCGCATTTTACGGGTCTCAACCGCCCAATTGGTGAGGAATACGACCTCGACAACCTAGTGGTCGAAGGCACTATTCCCAGTGATGTGGATGGCGTGTTCTTCCGCGCGGTGCCAGACCCTGCCTTTCCCCCCAAGTTTGACGACGACAATGTCCTGTCCGGTGATGGAATGATTTCCGCTGTTCGCCTCCAAGGGGGCAAGGCCAGCACGTCCATCCGCTATGTGCAGACGCAGCGGCACAAGGCAGAAGTCGAAGCGGGCCACGCGCGCTTCGGGCGGTATCGCAACCCCTTTACCGATGATGCGGAGATGGCCGGTGTTGACCGCACCGTCGCCAACACGACGCCGGTCTGGCACGCCGGTCGTCTTCTTATGACGAAAGAGGATGGCCGCCCATATCAGATTGATCCGCAGACGCTGGAAACGATTGGCTCCTATGATTTTGGCGGCAAGCTGAAATCCCAGACTGTTACCGCGCACGTCCGCATCGATCCTGTGACGGGGGAGTTGTTCTTCTATGGCTATGAGGCGGATGGTCCTGCCTCAACCAAGGTCGCCTATCTCATTGCGGATAAGGACGGTAATCTGACGTCGGAACAATGGTTTGACGTGCCTTATTGCTCGATGATGCATGACTTCACCATCACCGAGAATTACGCGCTGTTCCCAGTCTACCCGACGACGTGCAGTCTTGATCGTCTGAAAGAGGGCGGCGACCATTGGATCCATGAGATGGATCTCGACAGCTGGCTGGGCGTGATGCCGCGCTATGGCGATGTGTCCGAGATCAAGTGGTTCAAGGGCGGGAAGGGTGTCTCCTGCTATCATATGATGGGTGCGTTTGAGGATGCGGATGGCAACATCCATTTTGATCAGTGCCTGTCGAACGTGAACGCCTTTCCTTTCATTCGTGAAGCTTCTGGCATCCACATCGCGCCTTGGGATGTGAAGGGGGCACTGACGCGCTGGACCGTCAACCCCAACGGCCCCGCCGGTGACGTGGTGGAAAACATCATCGGCCCGCCGGGCGACTTCCCTGTCATCCCGGCAGCGGAGCAGGGGCGTCCTTATGCTCGCGGCTGGATGCTGACAATGAACCCTGAGATGCGCGGGCCGCCGGTCGCCGGTGGACCTGTTGGCGCCATGTTCAACATGCTGTTGCGGCTCGATTTCACAGGTGCGCCGCCACAGGCGCTCGCGCTTGACCCGGGCATGAGCTTTAACGAGCCGGTGCATGTGCCGTCCAAGACCGCGGGCCATGAAGGCTGGCTCGTGATGGTTGTCGACACACAGACGGGACCTGATGACTTCAGCCACGCCTGCTGGATTATTGATGCGGGCAATGTCGGTGCCGGGCCTGTTGCCAAGATTGCGATCCCTAAGCGTCTGCGTCCGCAGGTCCATGGCTGGTGGGTCAGCAGCGAGCAGCTCACAAAGGCCGTCGCATGACGCGGATCGTCGTTACGGGTGCGTCGGGCAATTATGGACGCGCCTTTACAGACGCGCTGATCGCTAAGGGATGTGCACAGGACTTAATCCTGATTACGCGCACGCCGGCAAAGCTGGCGGACCGCATCACGCAAGGATGCGAGGTGCGCTATGGCGATTTCGATAAGCCTGAGACGCTGCAAGCGGCCGTGATGGGCGCTGATAAGATGCTCCTGATCTCCGGTACCCGTGTCGGCGCTCGCGTCGTGCAGCATAAGGCGGCGATTGATGCTGCAGCCAAAGCCGGTGTGACGCACATCGCCTATACCAGTTTTATTGGCATTGATGACCCGGCCAATCCCGCCGAAGTGCGGCATGACCATATCGAGACAGAGCATCTCATCCGTGCCTCTGGCATGGCTTGGACGATGCTGCGTGATGCGCATTACGCCGATGCGATGATCCTAATGGCTGGCCCCGGCGTTATGCAGTCCGGCCAATGGATCAGCAATGCAGGCGGGGGGCTTGAAGCGATGGTCTGGCGCGATGATTGCGTCGCGGCAGCCGTCGCGGTCATGACAAGCGACGGCCATGAGGGACAGACCTACAACATCACGGGTCCTGAATTGCAGACGTTTGAACACGTGACGGCAATCCTGTCCGATGTGACAGGCAAGCCGATCAGCTACGTTTCAGTCGATGACGACCAGCAATATGCGATGTTCGATGCCATGGGCATTCCGCGCCGTCCGGTTGATGATCAGACGGTGGGTGGTCTCCCGTGGAACAGCGATGATATGGTGACGTTTGGGCAGGCCATCCGGGAAGGTTTTCTGGAGGTGTGCACGAAGGATGTGGAGCGCCTGACAGGACGCCCAGCGCGCTCTGTGCGGCAGATGATTGAAGAGAATGTTGAATTTCTTCGGAGCGCAGCCCAATGAACCGAGACGCTTACGATCAGTATCTCGGCTGTTTCAACAGCAAGGATTATGACGGCGTCGCTGATTTTTACGCAGAGCCGATGAAGATGGATTTCTTCGGGGTCTCCATCCGGTCACGCGAAGACCTCACGCGGTTTTACACGTTCCTGCACAGCTATGTGAAGGAGAGCGTCACTGTGCTCAATTTTGCCGTCAGTGAAACGCTGACGGCGGTCGACGCCAATGTGCGCATTGAAGCGCTTCGTGATCTGCCACAGGATGTGCTTGAGGCCAACGGCGCGGAGGCCTTCCACCCCATGGAGG
>JBBATT010000141.1:0-6149 GCA_040398605.1 Chakrabartia sp. | reverse complement strand
GGCGTCATCGGCAAGCGCACGTCTGTCGGGAAGTCCTCCATCACCTTGGTCAGCGCATATTTCGTCGGCCCTGGGGACACATCGGAGAACAGCGCACCGTGCAAGGGGTGCAAACGATCGTTGAGCGTGCGGGCCCGACCATAATCACCAGCCTGACAGGCGGCTTGAAACTCAGCACATAGGCGCGGGGCTACATTCGCCGTCACCGAAATGCAGCCAACGCCGCCAGCTGCGTTAAAGGACAGGGCCATATCATCATTGCCAGAAAGCTGAACGAAATCAGTTCCACAGGCCATCCGGTGGGACGCGACGCGGGCCAGATTGCCACTCGCGTCCTTAATGCCGATGATGCTCGGGATTTCCGCAAGCCGCGCGACGGTTTCCGGCAAGATGTCGGTAATCGTCCGACCGGGCACATTGTAAAGGATGATCGGCAGGTCGCTCTTTTCAGCCAGATGGGCGAAGTGCGCGTACATGCCATCCTGATTGGGACGGTTGTAATAAGGGGCGACCACCAAAGCGGCGGCGGCACCTTCCGATTTGGCAAAGGCCATATGGCGCACGGCGGTCGCCGTGTCGTTGGACCCGCAGCCCGCAACCACGGGAACGCGCCCATCAGCAACTTCAAGGCACAGAGAAATAACGCGATAATGCTCGTCGAAGGACAGCGTCGCACTTTCGCCCGTCGTGCCACATGGCACGAGCGCGCTGGATCCTTCGTGAATTTGCCAGTCAACAAGGCGCCGAAACGCATCCTCATCCACCTGGCCATTTCGAAATGGCGTCACGAGCGCCGGAATTGAGCCCGAAAACATGTAGGGCAGCCCTTCACCTGAATGCCGCATTGCGTCATAAGGTGACGCGAGTGGCGGCTTGTCTATCTTCGCCAAATAAGGATGCGTACCCCATAATGTCCAGCATGTTGTCTCGCGGTTTAAAGGCTTTTCTTTTTACACCGGTGCTTTGGGTGGCGGACGGCGCTTTGGCTAACACATCTGCGGCTGCAGGCGCGTCGTCTGCGTTGCCGATCCCAGCCACGCCTGTTGCCCCGACAATGGCACTTTCAGACCCCACATCCATTGCCCTCAGCCAGTGGAACATGCTGCGTCGCTCGGACACCCTGCCCTTTTCGGCCTATGCCAATTTTTTGGCTGTGAATCAGGGTTGGCCGGGCGAAGCAACCTTCCGGAGGAATGCCGAGCGGATGATCCGACCAGGCGTCGACAGCGCCAGCGCCATTATCGCCTTTTTTCGGAAATTCCCGCCACAGTCGCCGTCCGCATTTCTCCGCTATGCTGAAGCCTTGGATGAGCAAGATCGCCGCGAAGAAGCTGCCGACGCGGCGCGGAGCGCTTGGACCGGTGGCGCCCTCTCCAGCGATGATGAGTCGCGATTGCTCACGCGCTTTGGTTCGGTTTTGACACCCGCAGAACATGACCGGCGCATGGACAAATTGCTTTGGGCTCGGGCGACCCCGGCTGCCGCGCGGCAAATCGGGTTGACCAGCCCGTCACGCCGTCCGCTTTTCGACGTCCGAATTGCCCTGCTGACCAAGGCCGCAGATGCGCCCGACCGCCTTGCCTATGCAACGGCAGGGCTCCGCGCCGATCCGGGCTTTTTTGCCGATTATATGTGGTGGCTGCGCAATACAGGCCAATCCGCGATTGCTCGTCAAATGCTGCGCAACAACACGTCGCTCTCTGCTTTTCCAGCAGCGCCCGATGTCTGGCTCCAGATGCTCCTGCTTTCAGCACAGGAAGCCGCAAAGGCTGGTGACTGGCAAGTGGCCTATGACATCGCAAGTCGGGCGGACACGGCTTATGCACCAGGTACCGTCGTTCGCGACCGTTCTTTTGCCGAGCGTGACGCCTATACGGACCTTGTCTGGTTGGCGGGCACGACAGCTCTCAACAAGTTGAATGTCCCTGCAGATGCAGCAAGGATGTTCCAACGTTATGCGGCGGCCGCCAAATCTCCGCAGACGCAGGCGCGCGGCCACTATTGGGCAGGCCGGGCATTCGATGCAGCGGGACGTCGCGATGAAGCGCTCGCTGTTTATGAGAATGCAGCCCGCTTCTTTGACCAATTTCATGGGCAACTCGCCTCAGAACGCCTTGGTCGCAAGCCGGCCTTGAGTTCCGATGCGCGCTCATTGGACGTATCCGCGACGCAGCGGGAGAGTTTCAACCGGCGCTCTGTGGTCAAGGCACTGGTCGCTCTCGGGCAGTCGGGAAATTGGATTGATCAAAGCTTGTTCGTTCGCAGCCTTGCCAATGGTATCGATAATGATGTCGATCATACACTTGCAACCGAACTTGCCGCGCGCGTCGGTCGGCCAGATCTCAACGTCATGATCGGACGGAATGCGCGCAATACGGGGTTGGCGAACTATGTGACGGCGGCGTTCCCCCAAATCCCTGTGTCCCCCGAGTTGAGTGCGAGCTGGACCATAATCCATGCCATTTCCCGCCAGGAAAGCCAGTTCGACAAGGAAGCCACAAGCCGCGTCGGCGCCCGCGGCTTGATGCAGTTGATGCCGGGGACCGCGCGGGAAACCGCACCGCGCGCGGGCCTCGCCTATAATTACGCGAGCCTTGGCAACATCGAATACAATATGGCGCTTGGGTCCACCTATTTCGGGCAGTTGATGGACATGTATAGCGGGTCCTATGTCTTGTCCGTTGCCGCCTATAATGCCGGGCCCGGCAACGTGAATAAATGGCTACGTGCCAATGGTGACCCGCGCAACGGCGATGATGTCCTAGACTGGATAGAGAATATCCCGCTTTCTGAAACGCGCAACTATGTCCAACGCGTCCTTGAAAACGCGGTGGTCTACGACATGCTCAATCCGTCGCGGGCGACAGTAAGAACCAACACGCCCTTATCGACCTATCTCGGCAAACGCTCCCCCGGCTGATGGACCAGCCCAATTACATCACGCCCGATGGCTTCGCCGCTCTGCGCGCACGCTATGAAGAGCTGTTTGCAGGTGAACGGCCCAAGCTTGTTGAAACCGTATCTTGGGCGGCCGGCAACGGGGATCGGTCTGAAAACGGAGATTATATTTACGGTAAGCGCCGCCTGCGGGAGATTGACCGGGAATTGGGGTGGCTGTCCAGCCGGATAAAGGCTGCCCGCGTTGTGGATCCAAGGTCCCAGCGCGATGTTTCAACGGTTCTGTTTGGGGCCACGGTGACGCTTGCGGATGAACATGACGCGAGGCGGGTTGTGACCATCGTTGGCGACGATGAAGCTCAGGCCGGTGAAGGTCGCATCGGTTGGAATTCCCCCATTGCCCGTGCAGTGCGCGGCGCAAATTTGGGCGATCTGCGCAGGGTCAGCCTGCCAACCGGCGAGATTGAATATGAAATCATGGAGATCAGCTACCCGCCAGCTGACTGAGTGTGGAGCTTATTTGATCTCTTCAAGTTCAGGGAAGGTCCGACGCGCAAGCTCTTCGACCTCCGGGTCGAGTGGCGGTGGCGTCATATTCGCGTGCTTTTCAAGCTGGTCAGCAACCGTATTCAGAAAGGCGATGCGCGCAGCCTTTTTGTTGTTGGCATCGATGATGCTCCATGGCGCCCAGCGGGTGTCGCAGCGTTTGAACATGTCCTGATAGGCCTCAAGATAGGCCTCGCGCTTATCGCGGTTGCGATAATCCTCTTTGCCGGTTTTCCAGCGCTTCCAAGGATCTGCTAGTCGTTTGAGGAACCGCTTGTCCTGCTCCTCCTGCGTAACATGCATGAATATCTTGATGAGGACGACGTCATTGTCGCGCTGCTGCGCCTCAAATTCATTGATTTCATCATAAGCCCGCTGCCACTGGGCATCTGTGCAAAAGCCCTCAATGCGCTCAACGAGCACGCGGCCATACCAAGTCCGGTCAAAGATGTTGATTTCACCTTTGCCCGGCAATCGGTTCCAGAAGCGCCATAGGAAATGGCGGACACGTTCCTCTTCTGTCGGCGCCCCAATGGGCCAGACTTCAAACCAGCGCGGGTCCCAGACGGACGTTAAGCGACTAATGGCGCCGCCCTTGCCCGACGCATCCCAGCCTTCGACGGCAATGACGGCGCTGTTGCCATAGCTGATATAGGACGCTTGGATCTTCGACAGGCGATCCTGAAGCGCGGCAAGATCGGCGTCATAATCGCCGTCATAGCCATGTCCGCGTTCGAAATCTGAGAGGTCTGCGCCCATGGCGGAAAACCTAGAAACAGTTTTCCGGCCACGACAAGCGCCAATATGGCCGCGTTTTGGACCGCCCGATTTTGGGACATTTTTTCGATGGGCCATGAACAACCTTTCTGACCACCCCGCGAAATGAAGGATGGTCGATTAGGCCACTGATTCAAAGAAGAATTTCAGGCCGCGACCGACGGGCGGACACGCCTGAAGCCACTTCAGCCCTTGGTTTGTTCCACAATGCGGATGTTAAGTTCACGCAATTGCTTGGCCGTAACGGGGCCTGGGGCGCCCATCATAAGGTCTTCCGCCTTCTGGTTCATCGGGAAAACGATGACTTCACGGATGTTGGGCTCATCCGCGAGCAGCATCACAATACGGTCAATCCCCGGTGCGGAGCCACCATGCGGCGGCGCGCCGAACTTGAATGCATTGATCATGCCTGCAAAATTGGTGTCGACGTCTTCTTGCGAATAGCCGGCAATCTCGAATGCCTTGTACATGATCTCGGGCAAATGGTTCCGGATCGCGCCTGACGACAGTTCCACGCCGTTGCAGACAATATCATACTGATAGGCAAGGATGTCCAAGGGATCCATCGTTTCCAAGGCATGCAACTCGCCCTGCGGCATGGAGAACGGGTTGTGCGAGAAATCGACCTTCTTCGCGTCCTCGTCATACTCGAACATCGGGAAATCAACGATCCAGCAGAACTCAAACTTGTTGCCGTCGATGAGGTTAAGTTGCTCACCCACGCGGGTGCGCGCCGCACCAGCCAGCTTCGCCGCTTGTGCTTCATTGCCGGCTGCAAAGAACAAGCCGTCATCCGGGCCAAGGCCCAAAGCGGCGTAGATAGCCGCCATGCCTTCTTCGCCATGGTTCTTGGCAATAGGGCCGCCAAATTCTCCGCCCTTGCGGGTAACATAGCCCAGACCGGCATGGCCTTCGCTGCGGGCCCATTCGTTCATATCGTCAAAGAACTTGCGGCTCTTGTCGGCTGTGCCCGGAGCCGGGATCGCACGCACAACGCCGCCACCGCCGACAATCCGTTCAAACAGGCCAAAGCCTGACGTGGTGAAATGCGCCGATACATCCGTGATAACGATGGGGTTGCGCAGGTCCGGCTTGTCAGACCCATATTTCAGCATGGACTCACGATAGGGAATACGCGGGAACGGCGCCGCGCTGACCTGACGGCCATTGGCAAATTCTTCGAACAGGCCGTGCAACACAGGCTCAATTGCGTTGAACACGTCGTCCTGCGTGACAAAGCTCATTTCAAAATCAAGCTGATAGAACTCGCCCGGTGAACGATCTGCGCGCGCATCTTCATCGCGGAAGCACGGTGCGATCTGGAAGTAACGGTCAAAGCCTGCCACCATCAGCAGCTGCTTGAACATCTGCGGCGCCTGAGGAAGCGCGTAGAACTTGCCTGGATGGACGCGGCTCGGGACCAGATAATCGCGTGCACCTTCCGGCGATGAAGCCGTCAGGATCGGCGTCTGGAACTCGGTAAAGCCCTGATCGATCATGCGGCGACGCACGCTCGAGATCACATTGGACCGCAGCACAATGTTGTTGTGCAGCCGCTCCCGTCGCAAATCGAGGAAGCGATAGCGCAGACGGATGTCTTCTGGATATTCTGCATCGCCGAACACCGGCATGGGAAGCTCCTGCGCAGCAGACTGAAGTGTCACGTCACGCGCGCGGATTTCGATTTCACCGGTCGGCAAATTGCCGTTCACCGTTTCAGTAGCGCGAGCAACGACTTCGCCTGTCACCGTGACAACAGATTCGGCGCGCGCCTTTTCAAGAACCTTAAAGGCCTCAGAGTCGACGTCGGTGACGATCTGGGTCAGACCGTAATGGTCGCGCAAATCAACAAAGAGCAAATTGCCGTGGTCGCGCTTGCGGTGAATCCAGCCTGAGAGGCGTACGGTTGAACCGACATCGGATTTGCG
>JBBATT010000140.1:0-6310 GCA_040398605.1 Chakrabartia sp. | reverse complement strand
CGAGAAGATTTGCCTTGCCGTACAGGGTGATCGGTTGGGTGCAGGCCATCTGGAAATAGAATTCAAGATGATCCTGCAGATTTGCACCAACACCTGGGCGGTCTGCGCGCACTGTTATGCCATGGCGTTGCAGCTCTTCTGCCGGGCCGATGCCGGAAAGTTTAAGCAACTGGACCGAATTGATTGGGCCGCCCGAAAGGATGACTTCGCGTGCGGCGCGCAGCTGATGCGTTTTGCCCGCTTGTTCATATTCCATGCCGACAGCGCGCGTGCCTTCGAACATTATGCGTGTCGCCAGCGCATGTTCGATAACGTGCAGATTGGGCCGCTTGCGGGCTTCATAAAGATAGGCCTTGGCCGCCGAACAGCGCGTGCCGTTCCGCACCGTCATGTCCATCCGGCCAAAGCCTTCTTGGGCATAGCCATTATAGTCTTCAGTCAGGCTATAGCCTGCCTGTTGCGCGGCATCGAGCCATGCCTGATGCAGTGGGTTGTCGAGCGGGCCATAGCTGGTCGACAGCGGACCATCGCCGCCGCGATATTCGTTCCCACCTTCGGCGCGGCCTTCGGCGCGTTTGAAATAGGGGAGCACATTGGCATAGCCCCAGCCGGTGGCGCCCTCATCTTCTTTCCACCGATCAAAATCGAGCGCATTGCCGCGCACATAAACCAGCCCGTTGATCGACGAAGATCCGCCGAGGCCCTTGCCCCGTGGGCAGTTCAGGCGACGGCCATTGAGATGCGGCTCCGGCTCGCTTTCATAGCCCCAGTTCCAGCGCTTGGTATTCATGGGGTAAGCAAGGGCGGCCGGCATCTGGATGAAGATCGACCGGTCACTGCCGCCAAATTCAAGCAAGATGACCTGATGCTTGCCATCCGCACTTAGCCGGTCGGCCAGAACGCATCCCGCCGATCCAGCGCCGACGATGATGTAGTCCGCAGCCTCAATAAGGGGCATCGATCTTCTCCATCGCGACGTAGACACTCTTCAACTGGGTATAATGTTCAATCGCGGCCTTGCCGTTTTCGCGACCAAGGCCGGATTGCTTGTTGCCGCCAAAGGGCATTTCAATTGGCGTGATGTTATAGGTGTTGATCCAGCAGGTGCCAGCCTCCAGCGCCGCGATTACGCGGTGGGCGCGGGTTAGATTGTTGGTGAAAATGCCGGCAGCCAGACCAAAGCTGGTGTTGTTCGCCCGGGCGACAACTTCTGCCTCATCCTCAAAGTCGAGCACCGCCATGACGGGGCCGAAAATCTCTTCGCGGACGATGCCCATGTCATCGGTGCAGCCCGCGAAGATGGTCGGTTGGACAAAGGCGCCCTTTGCCAAGTCGCCGGTCGTCACACGCTTGCCGCCCGTCAAAAGGGTGGCGCCCTGCTGCTGGCCCAGCGCGATATAGCCCAGCACCTTTTCCATATGCGCCGGAGAAATCAGCGCCCCCATTTGGGTGGCGGGGTTGAGTGGATCGCCGATCACCATCGCCTCGGTGCGCGCCTTGAGCTTGGCGAGGAACGCATCGCGGATGGTTTTGTGCACAAAGACCCGCGTGCCGTTGGTGCACACTTCGCCTGCCGAATAGAAATTGGCGAGCAGCGCGCCCGACACCGCTTCGTCCAGATCCGCGTCTTCAAATACGATCAATGCGGATTTGCCGCCGAGTTCAAAGGTTACATATTTGAGGGTGCCTGCCGCATCGACCATCACCTTCTTGCCGGTGCCAACCTCACCCGTCAGCGACACCTTGGCGATGTCGGGGTGGAGGCTCAGCAACCGACCGGTGTCGGCCTTGCCCTGCACGACCTGAAACAGTCCATCGGGCAGGCCTGCATCGCGATAGGCCTTTTCCAGTTCGATGGCCGTCAGCGGGGTCAGTTCGGCGGGCTTGAAGATCATCGCGTTTCCGCAAGCCAATGCAGGCGCGGATTTCCAGCAGGCAATCTGGATGGGATAGTTCCACGCGCCAATGCCTGCGACCACGCCCAAAGGTTCCCGCCTAGAATAGCCAAAGGCGCCGGTGCCCAGATCGTGATGTTCGCCTGCAATCGTGCGCGCAAGCCCCGCATAATATTCGATGCAATCCGCGCCCGACAGGACGTCCACGGCAATAGTTTCCTGAATGGGCTTGCCGGTATCCTGCGCTTCGAGCAAGGCAATCGTCTCATTGCGCTCCACCAGCAAGGCGGCTGCGCGGTGGAGGATGCGCCCACGCTCCACACCGGGGGTTTTGGCCCAAAGCTTTTGCGCCTCGGCAGCACGGGCCACAGCCTTGTTGACCTCTGCCTGCCCGTCGATCTGGATTGTCGCGAGCACGGCACCTGTTGCCGGATTGATCGTGTCAAAGCTTGCAGCAGCAGGTGAGGGCGGCGCTGCCTTCAGATTGCGCGCAATGAAATCAAAGATCAGGTCGCGCGCCAAACCGTTCTTTAGCGCAGAGCCGCCGTTCATCGCGGCACGCAGCCAGACGCCGTCGACCATCGCGGCGATGGTATCGGCCATCGGCGACACGTCCCGAGCGTCAACCAGCTGGCGCAAATCAAATTTTAGGTTGGACAGCATCCGCTGCTGATGGGCACGCTGCACCCGCGCCAGTTGGGGCACATGCAACGCCTGTCCCCAGAAGGACAGCCAGACGCGCGCTGTTTCTTCGGCATAGTCGTTATGCCCAAGATGGGCGTCGACCAAAGCCTCAATGCGTGCACGTGGCCCTGCGGCGAGGCGAATCCTTGCGGTGGCATAGCTATTCAATTGCCGCGCGACAGATCGGAAGGCGGCTTCGAGCAGCGCGTCCTTGCTGCCGAAATAGTGGACGATCAGCGCCGCCGAGACATCGGCGCGTTGGGACACCTTGTTGAACGTAAATTCAACAATGCCATCTTCGGCCAGTGTGGAGATGGCGGCATCGATGATATGCTGGCGGCGGGATTCAGATATTTCAGTCATATCTGCCACGTAACCGCTATTGAACTACCGTTCAATATGGGGCCATTTGAACATTGGCATGTTTGAGGCCTGTGGGCACATTGCGCGAAGCGATGAGCAGCAGCGGCCTTATAAATCTCTCATAAAAGTTACAGAAATCACACAAATGTCACAGATCAGACATTCCTCTGTCATGGCAGAACCATAACCCAGTTTGGTATTTAACATATACCAAAACGGGGGTTTCATGGTTTACGGTCGATCGTCGCTGCGCGTCAGCAACTTTAAAGGTTTCCTGCTGTGTTCAGCGGTCTTTGGCGGCTGTATCGGCGCTAACACTGCATTTGCTGCGGAATCTGCCGAGGAAGAAATCATCGTAACGGCGTCCCGCCCGATTGCGGAATCTGAAGCGGCGGCCCTTGAAGTTCAGAAGAATGCCGATTCGCTTGTGACTGTTGCCGCATCAGACGCGGTGGGCCGCTTGCCCGACCAGAATATCGCACAGGCTGCAGGTCGACTGCCGGGCGTCGCTATTGAACGCGATCAGGGTCAGGCCCGCTATATCTCGCTGCGCGGCGCGCCGAACTATTGGACGACGCTGTCGTTTGACGGGATCAACATTGTCAGCCCGGAAGGCCGCGACGCTCGTTTTGACTCGATCCCATCCGCCATTGCATCGCAGATCATCGTATCGAAGGCCGTGACCCCGGACATGCCCGGAGAGACTGTCTCCGGCAATGTGAACGTCATCACTCGTTCAGCCTTTGACTATTCGGGCCTCCACGTCGCGGGTAAGGCAGGCGCAGGTGTGGCAGAGCTTGGCGATCGCCGGGAATATGAAGGCTCGCTCATCCTTTCGGATCGCTTCAAAGCAGGTGAAGGCGAAATCGGCGTTTTGGTGTCGGGCAGCTATTATCAGCGCGGCATGATCACGGACAATTTTGAGACCGATTATGAGCGTGTTGCTCAAGATCAGCGTCCGGGAAGCCAGTCGCGCTTCTGGGCGCATGAGACGGAGAACAAGCTGTATCGCCTGACCCGCCGCAACTGGTCGGTCTCGGGCCGCTTGGACTGGAAGCCCGACAGCGACAACACAATCTCCCTGCGGTCAGTTTACACGATCTTCAAGGACGATGAAGCCCGCGACAATTTCCGCTTCGACTTGGATGACCGTCAGGGTGATTTGGTCGCCAATACTGCGGCTTGCACCATCACGGCCAACCCGACCCCCACAAACACGGGTTATGCCGATGTCTGCATCGGTAACAGCCAGTTCCAAGGGACTGTCTATGGAATCGACATTCGCCAGCGCTCCACATTGCGCGCGTTCCGTCAGTCCATCTTCACGAATACGCTGGCTGGCGACCACGAATTTTCGGATGGTTGGAAGCTGTCTTGGCTCGGAAACTTCTCCGAATCCAAGGATGACCGTTCGGTCGTCGGGGAAGCGAGCTGGGACAGCCCGAGCACCCGCACGTTGCGTCCGACGGTGTCCTATGACTTCACTAATCCAAATCTTGGCAATTTGCGCCTTTTCAACACGGTCCAGCTTTCCAGCCCGACGCGGTATCAGGCTGGGACGGTGGTGACGGCCATCGACACTTTCACCAAGCCGCTTTCCCAGCTGACAGTCCTTGATGCGGTCGACACGACCAAGGCTTACACGGGCAAGTTGGTGCTGGCTCGTGAAACCGAATTTTTGGGTGGAGACATCACGTTCCGCGCTGGCTTCCAGTTCGACCAGCGCACCAAGACGGTGGATGAAAACCAACTCACGCTTAATACAGCGGCGCAGTTCGCGACAGTGGGGATCCCGACCGATTATAATCAGTTCTCGCTGGATCAGCCGTTCCTCGGCAAAATCCCAATGGGATACACGTTCCGTTATTTTGACACGGAGAAAATGAAAACTGTGACAGACGCGGCGCGTGCGAATTTTACGTTCGTGCCAAATACGGGCAACATCTACGATGTGCGTGAGCAGGTTTATGCCGGCTTCCTGATGGGCAATGCCAAGTTTGACTGGGGCTCCGCCGTTGGCGGGGTCCGTGTGGAACACATCACAAATCGGGGCATCGCGGTCGCCTCAATCGCCGGCGTTTCCGGCCCTGTGACGGCGGAATCGAGCCAGACCCTCATTTTCCCAAGCATGCACGTCAACTACAACGTCGACGATACCAAGAAGCTGCGCCTCTCCTTCAACTCAGGCGCTGCGCGCGCGGATTATGACCAACTTAGGCCGAACGTCACCGTCAACGATTCCAACCAGACCATTTCGGGCGGCAATCCCGCAGTGAAGCCGGAACGCGCCTATGGCATCGATGCCTATTTCGAATGGTATATGAAGCCGCAGGGCTATTTGATGGCCGGTGTGTTCGTAAAGAAGGTGAAGGATGTCCTTTACCGCGAGACACGCACGTTCGGTTCGGATGCGCTGAACAGCAATAATGTTGATCGTTCAGCCTATGTCTTCTCGGGCATCACCAATGGTGGCGATGGACGGATCTACGGTTTTGAAGCGGCTGCTCAGCTTCAGTTGGAACCTTGGACAGCCTCGCTTGGCCTGCCGGACTGGATGGGTGGTTTTGGGATCAGTGCCAACTTGACCCTGAACGACAGCGAAGTGACGAAGCCCGCCATCGGTGCCGTCCCGGCCCGCAAGGTCCGGCTGCCAGGCACGTCAGACGTGGTTTACAACGTGGGCGGCTATTATGAAAAATATGGCGTCTCACTGCGTCTCCAACTTCAAAAGCGCAGCACCTGGCTTGACGGCATCGCGGATGACCTGACCGATGCCGGTGACACCTATTGGGCCGCGGATGACGAGCTCGATTTCTCGGCACGCTATGAAATCACGCCCAATGTTGAAGTGTTCTTCGATGCCACCAACCTGCTGAACAATCCGGGCCGACGTTACTCGGATCCGGGCAATCTGTTGACGGCCCTTGGGACACCGACCGCTGCGAGCAGCGCACAGACGATTGAATGGGAACGATTTGGCCGTCGCTTCAGCGGTGGTTTCCGGTTCAACTTCTGATGAGCCTCAGCGCATCTGTTGCGTTATCTTTGGCGGCGGGAGCCGGGGCTTTTCCTCCGGTTCCTGCACCGCCTGTGAAGACAGCAACGGTCGTTGCAAAGCAGGAAACAGTTCCCGTTGGCACCGTTGCAGATGATGCCGCTGACGATCCTGCGATCTGGAGAAACCCGAACGCCCCGGCCCGCAGCCTTATTGTCGCCACCGACAAAAAGGCCGGCCTGTACGTCTATGGAATGGATGGGAAGGTCCGCCATTTCGTGGCCGGAGGGCGGCTGAACAACGTTGACCTGATCGACATGGGCCGCACGGGTGTGATTGTGGTCGCCAGTGACCGCAATGATCCCGCCCATGC
>JBBATT010000139.1:0-6357 GCA_040398605.1 Chakrabartia sp. | reverse complement strand
GGTCGCGAGCACGATCATCCGCCGTGCGTAAAGCATCCTGAGAAACTGGATGAGGCTCATAATTCAATATCCCTGTTCTATCGGCGCGTCAGAAGAGACGCTCACCGACCACGATCACGTCGCCCGAACCGACCTTGCTTTCGAGGGCGACTTTTGCCGGCTGCCCATTGCGGAACACCTGAACCCGCTTGTCACTGCCGAGCGGCGTCAGGCCACCAGCGCGCGCGAGCGCCTTACGCACCGTCATGTCTTCCTGGATCACAAAGGTTCCGGGCGCATTGACCTGTCCATAGATGAAGAAGGTTTCGGCTTCCGGAACGAAGATTTTGTCGCCCGGAAAGACAAAGGGATCATCGGCTTCCGACCCCATGGCGAGCTTCTTAAATTCAAGCTTCAGCTCCTGCCCATTGACCCGGCGGACGACGACGACTGGCGCGCCACTGGGCTTGATCCCGCCCGAACGCGCGATGATTTCAGACACGCGGTAAGACCGGTTGACCGGCTGGAGACCCGGCTGCGCCACCTCCCCCAGCACAATCACATAGCGGCTGGCAAAGGAGGTGACCGTCACGGTGGCGACAGGGTTGGTGTAATATCCACCGGCCTTCAATCGCGAGGAAACGGCGGCTGCCAGTGTCAGCGGTGTCTGTCCGTTGACCTGCTGCTTGCCGAGGAACGGAAGCGCGATGGACCCATCCGATTCCACCCGGGCCTGGGTGCGGAATTCCGGCTGACCAAGGACGTTCACTTCAATGACGTCTTCCGGGCCAATGATATAGCCTTCGTCTGCGGATGGGGCAGGCGCGGGCGTTGCGCTGGACGGGGTGACCGGCACCGCCGTCACCGTCGCCGGGGCAACCGTTGGCGCGCTCACGGCAGGCGCTGTGGTCTGGGCTATCGAGAGTGCCGGGAAGGCGAAGACCGCCAGAACCGACAGGAGGAAACGCTTTGCACTCGTCATCACAGACCTAACCCCTGTTTGCCCTACCGGCCGCGCCCCCATCTGAAAGTGGCAGTGACGCCGAACCGGGTGGACCCGTAGTTGAATATCGGCACCACGGACTTGCGGTGCTCACGGCTGGCATCGAAGGCGATTCCCACGGGGCCAACATTGCCCGCCGTCAGTCTGGAATAAACGCTGATGGTGCGGTCCCGCGAGTTAAAGTTTGGTAATTGAAAAAGCGGGGATTGCTGCTGTTTTCTGCGGACATAGGCCGCCCCTGCGGTCAGCCGGAACCGATCAGTAAAGGCATAGTCCCCATTGACGCGCAGCGACGTGTTGATGCCATAAGTGTCGCCAAGCAGGTTGGACTGTTCCACCGAACGTGCAAAACTGAGCGTCCCGCGAAAACGATTGCGGCTGTCATAAGTCAGATCAACGTCCCAACTGGCACCCTTGAAATCGGGCGTTCCGGCAATGCGCGGGTCGACGCGGGTATAGCCGATATTGGCCCGACCGGTGAGCCGCGTGCCGATCTGCCGTTCATAGCCAAAGCCTGCTGAATAGATGTTCGCCCCGTCCGCCGGAAATCCCGGAAGCAGCGCACGACGCGTCGGGAACCGCGACTTTGCGGCAGAAACATAGACCGACACCGTGCCGAGCTGCGGGCGTGAATACCCAAGCGACGCCCTGGCATTGTCATTCACATATTCGTTGACCTGACGAACGATAGAGCTGTTCTTGGCCCGGGTGCGCCCCGCGCTCAGCGACGGGGTCAGTCCGGTTGCGCTCTGGCAGCCAATTTCGGCCGAAACGCCGCCGATCTTCTCAACATTGGTGGGGTCAAGCCCGTCGACGATATCGAACAAATCACTCTGCTGCTGCGTGTAGCGGCCGGTCAGCGTCGTCACGCATCCCTTGATCGCACGGAGGCGAAAGCCGCCTTCCCCATTGATCGATTCGCGGTCGAGAAACCCGTTATTCTGGTGAAAATTATACCCGACCTGCCCGTTTAGAAAGGCGCTCTGCCGCCCGATGGGTGCCACAATATCTGCCGACACCCGCGGCGAAATCACGAAATCATCATTCACGGCATCCCGTCGCGCGTTGCGAATCACGTCGCCCCGCAAAACATCGCTGTCGTAAACGCCCGACACATCAAAACCGACGTCCATCTGGCGCTCATCGCGCGCATCCGCCAGGCCTTGCGCCCGCGCCTGTCCGGCAAGCAATGTCGCGAGAATTGCAAGGCTGGCGCGCGCGGCGTTCACGCCTGCACTCTGCCCAACCCGCAAACGCCCGAAGCGCGTGATGCGATTGCTCATGATCTTGATTCTCCCTCGTCGGCACATGGCCAAGTGACGCGGGGTTATCGCCATATTGGATGTAAGGCAATGGAATCACTGGGCCGCGCGCGTCAGTATTGACCCATATTGCATCGGTTTATCCCGCATCATGAACAATGTTTAACCTGCAATGATGCCCCTGTTCGACCTATGATGCGACGAGCCAAATGAAGCGATACGGACAATTGGGGGCGCTCCATTGTCTGGGCGATGGAGCGAAATTCAATGCAAACACCTTATGACTGGATCACAGTTGCCATCTTTGCTGGCATCGTCGTCCTTTTTCTTCAGCGGTCGGTTGGCGATTCAGAAGTTGAGGATTCTCTGATCAGTTACTTCCCGCCCGCCATTGCCTGTGCGGTTGCCAACCAGTTTGGCAATAAAGGCTATGATGCGGTCGCGATTGCGATGATTGCGGGTGTGCTCGTCTATTGCTGGTACGTGCTGAAGCCCTTTGCCGGGCGTTCCTGAATATTAATTAACCCGCCCGATAGGCTAATGTCGGGCGCCGGGCGTTACTTGGCCCCAAGCAACACAAACAGAGGCAAGTCATGGGAATTTTCGGCTCCATCTGGAACAGGCTGCGCGGACGCAGCGACGACTTGGACGGCGACTATGGCGATGCGGCAGAACGCACGGTTGCGCTGGATGATGTGGCGTCGATCAAGCGTCGACGCGGCCGCCACGAGGGCGAAGATGCCTTTCCAACCTTCCGCGCCTCGGCCATTGACCGCCCGCAGGACAATGGCCCCACATTTTCGTCTGCGCGGCTTGCCCTCAACGAAGTGTTCACCCCGGCCCAACCCGTCACCGATCGATCGCGCTTTGCCGGACGGCTCGACGTGCTTGTCCGCCTCATTTCTATCCTTGAAGACCAGCGCGCCCATGTCGTGCTCTATGGGGAACGGGGCATCGGCAAGACATCGCTGGTCCATATTCTGGCCGATATCGCCCGCGAATCGCGCTACCATGTGGCCTATGCGTCGTGCGGATCTGGGTCGCGCTTTGATGAGATTTTCCGGGGCGTCCTGAAGGACATCCCGATGCTCTATACCAAGAACGCTAACCCCGCAGGCCGCGACGTGGAAAGCGGCGCTTCGCTGGCCGATCTGCTGCCGGAAGGCACCTTTGATGCCCGCCATCTGGGCGACATCTGTGCGACGATTACCGGCACACGTGTCCTCGTGATCCTTGACGAATATGACCGCATTCAAGACCCGTCCTTCCGCCAGAGCATTGCCGAACTGGTCAAAAACCTGTCCGACCGCGCGGCACGCGTGCAGTTGGGCATCGCGGGTGTCTCAGCGAATCTGCAAGAGCTTGTCGGCTATATCCCGTCGATCCGCCGCAACGTCGTCGGCCTGCCCATGCCGCGCCTCGACAGCAAAGAAATTGCAGCACTGATCGACATCGGCGAACGCGAGGCGGGCGTGAAGTTCAGCCCACGCGCCATCGAAACGATTGATCTGCTGAGCAATGGCTCGCCTTATCTGGCACGGCTCATCTGCCACCATGCCGGGATCAACGCGCTGAATGACAGCCGGATGGATGTCGATATTCCTGACATCAACCTTGGCCTTGATGAGATTGTGGAGGAAGCCGAAAACCGCCTCTCCCCCATCGCCCGCACCCGCAAGACGCAACTGCTATCGACCAAGGACGTCGCGGTCCTCGGCGCCATTGCGCGCGGCGCCTCAACGCCGGATGGCAGCTTCATCCTTGATGATGTGAAGGCCAATCTGTCTGACAAGACCAGCGAGGCCTCCATCTTAGCCGAATTTAAGCGCATCGCTGATCTGGACGGCCTGCTGGAACAGACCAAAGGAGCCGCTGGCACCGTCTACCGCTTTACCGATGAAGCGCTGCCCTTCTTCATCTGGATGTCGGTTGCGCGCAGCCATGTGTCAGACGGCGGAAGCCAGTTGCGCGTCGCCTGAGGCGTTGAGGCCAATATTGGGGTTTTCGGGGTGGCTTTCGCGCTCTAGAGCCGGTCCATGGCCGACACACTCTCTATTGCCACCTGGAACATCAACTCCGTCCGTTTTCGGCAGGCAATTGTCGAAAAATTCCTGACGGAAATGGCGCCCGACATCCTGTGTCTGCAGGAAACCAAAGCGGTGGACGACGTCTTCCCGCGCGAACTGTTCCAACGGTTGGGCTATAAGCACATCGTCCTGCACGGACAGCCGATGCACCATGGTGTCGCCACCGTGTCCAAAATCCCCATTGCCGAAGACCTGCGCCATGATTGGCAGGACAATGGCGAGGCGCGCCATGTCGGCGTGCGGCTGCCCAATGGCTGGCGGCTCGAAAACGTCTATGTGCCCGCAGGTGGCGACGTGCCCGACCGGGAAGCCAACCCCAAATTCGGCCAGAAGCTCGACTTTCTGGGGCGGATGATCCGCTGGTCGGAAGGCCTGCGCGATCCGACGATCCTCACGGGTGATTTCAACATCGCGCCGCTCGAATCCGACGTGTGGAGCCATAAGCAGCTGATCGACGTCGTCAGCCACACCCCCATTGAGATTGAGACGCTCAGCAAGCTGCAGGCAAGCCATGACTGGGTGGATCTGGGCCGCCATTTCATCGCCGCACCCGAACGGCTCTACACTTGGTGGAGCTACCGCGCGAAGGACCACACCGTGGGGGACCGTGGGCGCAGGCTGGACCATATGTGGGCCTCCCCCAATGTCGCCGCACAGGCGATCGCCCACCGCGTGCATGAACCCTGCCGCAGCTGGGAAAAGCCGTCTGACCACATCCCGCTCGTCACGGAGTTCCGCATTTGACCGATGCGGCCAATGCAGCGCGCGCCATTGATGCGCTCCGGCGCGGCTGGCCTGTGTGCATTGGCGGCGCGGTGACCGTCCTGTCGATCGAGACAGCGGACAGCGCGTCGCTGTCCACCTTTGACCAAGACGGCAAGGCGGACATTCTGATTTCCGCCGGACGCGCCTTCACCCTGAAACTGGCCAATCAAATTGAAGCCGCCGTCCCCGATGCGCCCGTGCTCGTAGCGCGGCGGAGCTGGCTCGGCCTGTCTGAAGCGACAGCACTTGCCGATCCCGCGCTCGATCTGGCGACCCCGATGAAGGGGCCGTTCGAGGCCATCCACTGTGATGCGCCAGACGCCGCGCGCGCGGCACTGACGCTCGCACGGCATGCCGGATTACTGCCGGCCTTCTTCCTGCTCGACGGCGCAACACCGGGGGCCACGCCTGTCTCGATCGCGGAGATTGACGGCTATGAAGCCTCAGGCCGACTGCGGATCGTCGCCCGGGCACGCCTCCCCGTGGCCGCCGCTGAACAGTGTGAGATCGTGGCCTTCCGGACGCCAGAAGCGGGGCTGGAGCATGTCGCCTTGCTGGTTGGCAGCCCCAATGGCCAGCCGCCGCTCGTGCGCCTGCACAGTGAATGCCTGACGGGCGATGTGCTGGGCAGCCTGAAATGCGATTGCGGACCGCAATTGGATGCATCGCTGCGCCTGATGGCAGATTGCGACTGGGGCATCCTCCTCTATCTGCGGCAGGAAGGGCGCGGCATCGGCCTCATCAACAAACTGCGCGCTTATGCGTTGCAGGATCAGGGCTTCGACACGGTCGACGCCAATACGCGGCTGGGCTTTGCCATTGATGCGCGCGATTTTTCAGTGGCCTCACGGATGCTTTCGCTGCTGGGACAGGGCCGCATTCGACTGCTCACCAACAATCCGGAAAAGGTCGCGCGTCTGGTTGGGGAAGGTGTGGACGTGATTGAGCGGGTGCCCCACAAGCTGCCCCCCAATCCGCATAATGCCCGCTATCTGGACACCAAGCGCGACCGGACGGGCCACGCGCTTTAGCGCCGGAGCCTTCCCCTCCACCGCTTGTGCTGAGCTTGTCGAAGCACCGTCCTTCTTCTTAGCCGCGACAGAGAAAAGAAAAGGCAGTCCTTCGACAAGCTCAGGACAAACGGTGTGGCTTAAGAAAGCAGCGCCACCACATCCTCAAAACTATGCGCAACCGCATGGACGCCCTTGTCCAACAACAGCGCCGCATGGCCATCTGCACAGTGACGACCCGCCGCAAGCCC
>JBBATT010000138.1:0-6358 GCA_040398605.1 Chakrabartia sp. | reverse complement strand
AGGCGCATACCCTGTCCGCATGACGCGCCTTGGGCGCACCCAAAATCATGTGAGAGCTGACCTATGGCGAAGAGCGCCGCATCCAATTTTCTTAAAACACTCCAGAAAACGCTCGTCGACGGGGCCCTTCCGGGGGAGCTGGAACGCTTCGGCCCCGCCGAACGCACGTCTGCGGCTGAATTTCTGCTCGCTTTGTTGAGCCATCGGCCATCCGGCGCGCCTGTCATTGCGCTGGAAACCATCCCGACGGAAACGGCCCATCGCCAGATGCGCTTGGGCATCATCAATGATGACATGCCGTTTCTGGTGGATTCGGTGGCGTCCGAAATTGCAGCGCACGGCCTGTCGATCAGCCGTGTGCTGCACCCCGTCGCCGGGGTCGAGCGTGACGAAACGGGCCAGATGCTGTCCATCGCCCCCCGCGGCGCAGGCGGGCATGAATCGATCATCTACATGGAACTTGAGCGGGCCGATGCGCGCGTCCGTCGCCAGTTGGAAGATGGCATCGCGGATCTGCTCGGCAAAGTGCGGGCCGCCGTTCAGGACTGGTCGGCGATGCGGACCCGGCTCGCTGCAGATGCTGATCTTTTGCCGGGGGAAGCCCGCGCCCTGCTCCAATGGTTTGGCGACAATAAGCTGACGCAGCTCGGACATGGCTTTTATGCAGCGGACGGTTCCGTCTCCGAAGCGCTTGGCATCGTGACAACGCTGGGGCAGGATCTTCTCTCCCCATCGGCACGCAAGCGGGCCTTGGCCTGGTTTGCCGATGGGGGCGAGGCGCCCTTGCTCCTCAAATCCAATGTGATTTCCCCGGTGCATAGGCGCGTGCCTGTGGAGCTCGTGGTCGTGCCGCGCGACGGCGGCTTGTCGATCCACGCCGGTTTGTGGACCAGTGCCGCGATGAACGCGCCGCCGATGGATATTCCCGTGCTGCGCGTGCGTCTGTCCCGATTGCAGGCCAAGCTCGGCTTTGATCCCACAAGCCATGCGGGCAAGACGTTGACGCATGCCGTCACCTCGCTCCAGCGCGATCTGCTGATCGCCATGGATGATGCAGCGCTCGAATCGGTGGCGCTCGCCGCCATGTCGCTGGTGGATCGTCCTCGTCCGGCCATCGCTATTACACGCAGTCCTTTGGGGCGCCATCTCCACGCCTTTGTCTGGCTGCCGCGTGATGACCTGTCGACGAGCCGCCGGATTGCGATCACCGACATGATCTCCAAAGCCAGTGACGCGCCGGTGCTCAGCTGGGCGATGGACTTAGACGATAGCGGCATCGTGCTGATCCGATTGACGCTGGATATCCGGGATGGTGGCCAGTTCCCCGATGTGGCGGCGCTGAACGCCGCGCTGGAAACGATGGTGCGCGGCTGGCGCAGTGCGGTGGAAGAGGCGCTGGCCAAGCTCGATGGTGGCAATGCCACGCGCTTGGCGTTGCGCTATGCCGATGGCTTCCCCACGGCCTATCGCAACGGGGCGG
Source organism: Chakrabartia sp. (assembly GCA_040398605.1). GTDB lineage: Bacteria > Pseudomonadota > Alphaproteobacteria > Sphingomonadales > Sphingomonadaceae > Aquisediminimonas. The sequence continues at coordinate 4,878 of JBBATT010000138.1, read as the reverse complement.
GCGCGGAAGAGGCGGCACAGGATATTTGCCGCCTCGCCCAGCTACATGACACAGCAGAACGCGGTGCGCGGCTGTATCGCAATGCCGGAGATGCGCCGGACATGCTGCGTCTGAAGCTGTATAGCCTTGGCCCGGTGGCACTGTCTGATGCGGTGCCTGCGCTTGAAAATTTCGGCTTCCGCGTGCTGGAAGAGTTGCCGACGCTGATTGGCCGAGACGGCGAGCATGGCCATATCCACCGCTTCATCCTGCAATTGCCGGACGGTCAGGGGGGCGCCCTTGTCCAGCGCGCGGCTGTTCTAGAGACGGCTTTGGCCGCCGTCCTGCAAGGCTCGGCGGAGAATGACCGGTTCAATCAGCTCATCGTTTCGGCAGGATTAGATCAACGATCGGTTGTGCTGTTCCGGGCGCTGTTCCGGTATCTGCGCCAGACGGGCATGCCCTATAGCTTGCAGACGGTGGCGGACGTCCTTCGCCGGGCGGCCCCCATTGCGCGGGACCTCATCACGCTCTTCGACGCGCGGCATGATCCCAAGCGCAAGGGCAATGCCGAAAAGGCCGCACATGCAGCTGATACGGCCATTGAACGCGCTCTGGCTGACGTGTCTGCCATTGATGACGATCGGATCTTGCGGCTTTATCGTGCGGTCATCTCAGCAACGCTGCGCACCAACATGTTTGCGCCTGCGGCTGCGGAAGCAATTGCCTTCAAACTCGATAGTGCGTTGGTGCCGGGCCTTCCTGACCCCCGACCCTGGCGGGAGGTGTTCGTCTATTCCCCGCGTTTGGAGGGCATCCATCTACGCGCAGGGCCGGTCGCGCGCGGCGGGCTGCGCTGGTCTGACCGACGGGATGATTTCCGCACCGAGATTCTGGGCCTGATGAAGGCGCAGCGCGTGAAGAACGCCGTCATCGTGCCAACAGGTGCCAAGGGCGGATTCTACCCGAAGATGCTGCCCGACCCGTCGAACCGCGACGCTTGGCTGGCCGAAGGCACCGAGAGTTATCGCATTTTCATCCGCACGCTCTTGTCGATCACCGACAATCTGGTGAAGGGCAAGGTCGTCCACCCTGCTGATGTCGTCATCCATGATGGGGATGATCCTTATTTCGTCGTCGCCGCAGACAAAGGCACGGCCACCTTCTCCGACGTCGCCAATGCGCTCGCGCTGGAACGGAACTTCTGGTTGGGCGATGCCTTCGCAAGCGGCGGTTCGGTCGGGTACGACCATAAGGCGATGGGCATCACGGCCAAGGGAGGCTGGGTTTCCGTCGTCCGCCACTTTGCCGAAATGGGCGTCAATGTGCAGAAGCAGCCGGTCCGCGTGGTTGGCTGCGGGGACATGTCGGGCGATGTGTTCGGCAATGGGATGCTGCTGTCCAAGGCGATCAAGCTGGTCGCGGCGTTCGACCACCGCCACATCTTCTTTGATCCCCACCCCGACCCGGCGGTCAGCTGGAAGGAACGCGCGCGCATGTTCAAATTGCCGCGCTCCAGCTGGGCGGACTATGACGCAAAGCTGATTTCCAAGGGTGGCGGCGTCTTCCCGCGCGCGGCCAAGTCAATCAAGCTGACCCCGCAGATCAAGGCGCTACTCGGTGTGTCGGCAAGTGAGATGGAGCCTTCGGTCCTTCTCTCGGCGATCCTCAAGGCGCAGGCCGACCTCATCTGGTTCGGCGGCATCGGCACCTATGTGAAGGCGCGCGGCGAGAGCAATTCCGAAGTCGGCGACCGCGCGAACGACGCGCACCGCGTCAATGCAGAGGACGTTCGGGCTTCTGTGATTGGCGAGGGTGCGAACCTTGGTGTGACGCAGGCCGCGCGCATCGCCTTTGCGCTGAAGGGCGGGCGCATCAACACCGACTTCATCGACAATTCAGCAGGCGTCGACTGTTCGGACAATGAGGTGAACATCAAGATCGCGCTCAATGCCGAAGTGGCGGCAGGCAAGCTGAAGATTCCGGACCGTAATGATCTGCTCGCCAGCATGACGGATGGCGTCGCGCATCTGGTGCTGGAAGATAACCGCCTCCAGACGCTCGCCCTCTCCATTGCAGAACGCGGCGGGGCTGATGCACTGCCCTCGCACATCCGGCTGATTGAAGGCTTTGAAGCATCAGGTAAGCTGGACCGCGCCGTAGAAGGCATCGCGCCCAACGAAGACCTGATGCGTCGCGCGGCGGACGGACGCGGGCTGACACGGCCCGAACTCGCGGTCGTGATGGCGACGGCCAAGCTGTCTTTGCAGGATGCCATCGAGCATTCGTCGCTCGGCACAGACAAGGCCGCGCTTCCCGATCTCATCGCCGCCTTCCCGCCGCAGATGCAGGTAGCGCACCGCAAGACCATTGAAGGGCACCGGTTGCGCGGGGAAATCATCGCGACCAAGCTTGCCAACCGGATCGTCAACCGGCTCGGGCTCATTCACCCTTTCGAAATGGCGGAGGAAGAAGGCTGCACGCTGGGCGATATGGCGGAGGCCTTTGTCGTTGCCGAACAGGTGTTCGACATTCCGGCGCTCTGGGCGGCGATTGAAGCCGGCGACATGCCGGAATCGACGCGGCTGCTTCTGTTCGATCAGGTGGCTGCCGAAATGCGCGCGCACATGGCGGATGTTCAGCGTAACTCGGTGGCAGACCGCACCAATGACAAGGCGGTCCTTGCCTATCGTGCCGCTGTCGAGCGTCTGTCAGGGGCACTCAAGGACCTTCTGCCGCCCGAAGCCGCGCGCCAGACGCGTGCCTTTGGAGACCGTCTCAACGCGGCAGGCGCGCCGAAGAAGATTGTCGACCAGCTTGTCCGGCTCGCCGCATTGGATGGCGTCATCGGTGTGGCGGCGCTCAGCCAGCGCACGGGCGTCGATGTGCTTGTGACAACGCAGGCGTTCACGGCCCTTGGTGAAGCCTTGGGGCTTGATTGGGCACAGGGTACCGCGATGCAGCTTTCCCCGCGTGATCCTTGGGAGCGGCTTTTGGCAGCTGGCCTCTCACGCGATTTTCAGGCGATGCGGCTTGATTTCCTTGCCCGCAATGGCGGCAAGAAGCCCATCGATGCTGTGGCGAAATGGGCGGATGCGCATGCGGCACGTGTTTCCGGCTTCCGCCACATGATTGACCGGGCAAGGATGACGACGGCGCCGTCAACGGCCATGCTCGCGCAATTGGCCGGTCAGGCGCGCGTGTTGCTCAACCGCGCATAAAGCCAGACGCGGATCGCGCTGCCAAGGTTGGGCGGATCGTCTGAGGCGATCCGTTCCGCATCGATACGGGCGACAAGTGCGTTCACGGGCAAGCCTTCCTCAGCTGCGGCATCGCGCAGCGCCGTCCAGAAGATCGGTTCCAGACTGATTGAGGTTTCGTGTCCGGCAATGGTGACGGAGCGTTTGACGGGGCCTTGCATATCAACCCCTATGCCCGTTTGCCCTGAGCTTGTCGAAGGGCTGTCCTTCCTTGGCTCTCTCTAGAAAGGAAAAGCAGGGCTTCGACAAGCTCAGCCCAAACGGGTTGTTACATGATCACCCGCGTTCACGGCAAAGTCCGCCTTCGTCCGTCAATACATGTGCTGGCCACCGTTGATCGACAGTGTCGATCCGGTGACGAACCCGGCATCCTCTCCACATAGGAAGGCAACGCCGCGTGCAATTTCGTCGGCTTGGCCCAAGCGGCCGACGGGGACCTTAGCCACGATCTTCGCGAGCACATCTTCCGGCACAGCGGCGACCATGTCTGTGTCGATATAGCCGGGCGCCAGCGCGTTGACGGTAACGCCAAACTTCGCGCCTTCCTGCGCCAAGGCTTTGGTGAAGCCATGGATGCCGGACTTGGCGGCGGCATAGTTGACCTGCCCATATTGGCCGCCTTGGCCGTTGATCGACCCGATGTTGACGATGCGGCCCCAGCCCCGGTCTTTCATGCCGGGGAAAACGGCCTTGGCCATGTTGAAGCACCCGCCCAAATTCACGCGCATCACCTCATCCCACATCTCATAAGTCATGCGCATCAGCGTCGCGTCACGGGTGATGCCGGCATTGTTGACGAGGATGTCGACCGGGCCAACCTCTTCGGAGATTTGCGCGAAGGCGGCTTGGCAGGCGTCAAAATCGCCCACATCCCATTTGTGCGTGCGGATGCCGGTTTCGCCTTCAAAGGCCTTCGCCTTGTCCTCATTGCCCGCATAATTGGCGACAACGGTAACGCCCATGCCCTGAAGCCGTCGGCTGATCGCCGCGCCAATTCCGCGAGAGCCACCCGTGACAATTGCAATCCGTTCCATTGCGCATCCTTCCGCAGACTCAACAGCCTCTCTGGCTATTGCGCGGGAAGCCAGCCTGCAAGTTCACGTGAAAGTAAACTGGTCAACATGGTAACACCTGCATCGCCAGCGTTCAGGCAGGGCAGATAGGCAAAGTCCGTTCCGCCGGACTCGACGAAGGTCTCCTTGCCCCGAATGGCGACTTCTTCCAGCGTCTCCAGATTGTCCGCCGAAAATCCGGGCGCAATAACCGCCAGCCGCTTCACGCCTCTGCCGGGGAGTGCGGCTAGCGTGGTGTCGGTCGCAGGCTCCAGCCATTTGGCGCGGCCCAGACGGGACTGGAACGACACCAGCACCTCACGCCCCAAGGCTTCGGAGAGGAGCCGTGCTGTTTTCTGGCAATGGCAATGATAGGGGTCGCCCAGATGCAGCGTGCGTTCCGGCATCGAATGGAAGCTGGCGAGGACGGCATCAGGCGTGAACGGCAAGTCGCGCAGCCCTGCTTCCACCGACGCCTTCAGCGCGCCGATATAGGCCGGATCGTCATGATAGGCCGGCAGCGTGCGCAATGCGGGTTGCCAGCGCATGGTGCCAAGCACGCGCGCGACCTCATCAAAGCCGGTGCC
>JBBATT010000137.1:0-6389 GCA_040398605.1 Chakrabartia sp. | reverse complement strand
CTGACCTTTGCGACATGGGTCTTGCCCGGCATGGGAATGAAAATATTCTGCCCCATCTTGCTGTGCCCGCCTTCAACCAGCGCCATCGCAATCGACCGGCCGAGCGCCTCGCTCCAATAGGATGAGGTCACATGGCCGATCATCTTCATCGGCACCGGCTGGTTGGGATCAGCGACGATCTGTGCGCCTTCCTCCAGCACCATATTCGGGTCATCCGTCAGCAAGCCGACAAGCTGCTTGCGGCCCGGCGCAACAATGTCCGGACGGGCGAGCGAGCGCTTACCAACGAAATCGGGCTTCTTCTTGCCGACGGCCCAATCAAGGCCTGCATCGAACGGCGTCACTGTGCCATCGGTGTCCTGCCCGACGATGATGAACCCCTTTTCGGCGCGCAGAACGTGCATCGCCTCAGTCCCATAGGGCGTGATGTCATAGCGCGCGCCTTCGGCCATGATCCGCTCCCAAAGGGTGCGGCCATAGGCAGACGGAACGTTGATTTCATAGCCGAGTTCGCCGGTGAAGCTCACCCGGAACAGGCGGGTCGGGATGCCACAAATCGTGCCTTCGCGGATGGCCATGTGCGGGAAGGCTTCAGCCGATAGGTCAATGCCTTCGACGAGGGGTTCCAGAACCTTGCGGGCATTTGGCCCCTGCAAAGCGATGACGGCATAGTGCTCGCTCGTGCTGGTCAGCCACACATTCAGGTCTGGCCATTCGGTCTGGAGATAATCCTCCATCAAGTTCAGCACGCGCGCAGCACCGCCGGTCGTTGTGGTCAGATGGAAGCGGTCCGGCGCAAGCCGCGCTGACACGCCATCATCGGTGATGAAGCCGTCTTCCTTCAGCAGCAAGCCATAGCGACACCGCCCCGGCTCCAGCGCCTTCCAGGGATTGGTATACATTCGGTTGAGGAACTCAGCGGCATCGGGGCCAACAACTTCGATCTTCCCCAGAGTCGACGCATCGAAAATGCCGACCGACGACCGGACCATCCGGCATTCGCGATTGACCGCAGCGAGCATATCCTCGCCGGCCTTGGGGAAATAGCGTGCGCGGCGCCACTGCGCGACCAGTTCAAAAACCGCGCCCTGTTCTTCAGCCCAGCTGTCAATGTTGGTCTTGCGGGTCGGCTGGAACAATGCCCCCTTGGCGTGCCCTGCCAGCGCCCCGAAGGTTTGCGGCGTATAGGGTGGACGGAAGGTCGTGAGGCCAATGTCGGTCACGGGCTTGTTCAGCGCGGTGGAGGCGATCTGCAGTCCGTTCAGGTTCGATGTCTTGCCCTGATCGGTCGCCATGCCATTGGTCGTGTAGCGCTTGATATGCTCAATCGAACGGAACCCTTCGCGGACGGCCAGCTTGATGTCCTTGGCCGTCACATCATTCTGGAAATCGACAAAGGCCTTCAGGCGCGCCGGATCCTTCGGGGTCGGCAGAACGTCAACGACGACGCCTGAACCGAAATTCCAAGTGCCAGCACAAGCGCCGACGCAGCGGACGTTTTCGTTGGGAACATCAGGCACGAACGCCCCGAGGTCATCGCGCCAGGCAAGGCTGCCCTTGCTGTGCGACCAGAGATGCACCGTCGGCGTCCAACCACCGGCCATCAGTACCGCATCACAGGCGATGTCTGACGCACCTGTTCCATCATTGCGGGCAACGGTGATGGCCTTGACGCCGAGACGTCCGCGCACACCGATCACGCTATGGCCAAGGCGCACGGCAATCCCCAAGGCGTTGGCCTTGGACAGCAGTGCCTCATCAACGACATCGCGCACATCGATGATAGCTGCGATCCCCACACCTGCGCCTGCAAGCGCAAAGGCGTCGTTCCAGCCGCTGTCATGCGACGCCATCAGGGCGACCGACTGACCGACAGCGACGCCATAGCGCAAGGCAAACACCTTTGCGGCCGAGGCGAGCATAACACCCGGCGTATCATTACCTTCAAACACCAAAGGCCGCTCAATCGCGCCTTGGGCAAGGATGACGTCTGCAGATCTAATCCGCCAAAGCTTCTCTCTCGGGCCATCTGGCAGGCCTGCCAGATGGTCGGTCAGGCGCTCGACCGCACCGATGAAATTGTCATGAAAGTAGCCAAAGGCCGTCGTGCGCGTCAGCACCGTCACGTTGGGTGAGGCCGCCAGCGCCTTCAGGCTGCGCTCCAGCCAAGGCCAAAGCGCGGGGTCTGAAAGGGCACCGCCGCCAAGCTCATCCTGCTCATCAATCAGGATAATCCGCTTGTTCGTGGCGGCCGCTTCCAAAGCCGCATCGATCCCCGCTGGCCCCGCTCCGATGATCAGAACATCGCAGTGGGCATAGGTCGCCGCATAGTGATCAGGGTCAACCTCAGTTGGCGCCTGACCAAGCCCGGCCATGCGCCGAATGGCGGGTTCGTAAAGCTTTTCCCAGAAGGACCGGGGCCACATGAAGGTCTTGTTGTAAAAGCCCGCCGGGAAGAACATGCCCAGCCGGTCATTGATCGCGCCAAAATCAAATTTGAGCGACGGGAAACGGTTCTGGCTAGTCGCTTCCATTCCTTGATAGAGATCGACATTTGTCGCCCGCAAATTGGGCGTGAACCGACCCGGCCCGCGTGTGACGGAGATCAGTGCGTTCGGCTCTTCACTTCCCGACCCGACAAGGCCGCGCGGGCGGTGATATTTGAACGAGCGGCCGAAAAGCTGCACGCCACTGGCGAGCAAGGCCGACGCCAGGGTATCGCCTTCAAAGCCCGCAAAACTGGCCCCATCAAAGCTGAACGTCAGCGGCGCGGCGCGGTTGATCCGCCCGCCTGTTGGCAAACGATATCCCGTCATTTGCGGGGCTCCCCTGCCTTGTAAGTTGTTTCAAACTTGTCGGTCACAGTGTCGCGTACCGCATTGAAAAAGCGTCCACATCCATGCGCATGCCGCCAGCGTTCATGATGTCGCCCGCGCGGATTGTTCCGGATGAAGAGATAGCGTTCCCACTCCTCATCACTCAATGCGGAAGGATCGAGCGGACGGGCGATATGCGCCTCTCCGGCATACGCGAATTCAAGCTCCGCGCGCTTTTCGTCGCAATAGGGGCAATGGATCAAAATCATATCAGTGCGCCACCGCTGCTGCTGCTGCTTCGTCGATCAACCGGCCGTTGCGGAACCGGTCGAGATTGAAGGGTGCGTTGATCCGGTGTGGCTCATCCTTCGCCATGGTATAGGCAAGAAGATCACCTGCGCCCGGGGTCGCTTTGAAGCCGCCAGTGCCCCAACCGCAATTCACATAGAGCCCCTGAACTGGCGTTTTGCCGAGGATGGGGGAGCGGTCGGGCGTCACATCGACGATACCGCCCCACGTCCGCAGCATCCGCATCCGGCGGAAGATCGGGAAAATCTCGCAAATCGCGGCCAATGTGTGCTCCACAATGTGAAGCGCACCGCGCTGCGAATAGCTCACATATTGGTCGGTGCCAGCACCAATGACGAGCTCACCCTTGTCGGACTGGCTCATATAGGCATGCACGGTGTTCGACATGACGACGCATGGGAAAACGGGCTTGATCGGTTCAGAGACCAAAGCCTGCAGCGGATAGCTTTCCAGCGGGAAGTCCAGCCCTGCCATCTGCATGATGACCGACGTATTGCCGGCAGCAGAGACCCCAACGCGCTTTGAGGCGATATAGCCCCGCGTCGTTTCCACGCCTTCAATCGCGCCATCTGCGCCGCGCCGGATGCCGGTGACAGCGCAATTCTGGATGATGTCGACGCCAAGAGATGCGGCCGCGCGCGCATAGCCCCATGCGACCGTATCATGTCGCGCTGTTCCGCCGCGCCGTTGCAACGCTGCGCCCAGCACCGGATGGCGCGCATCGGGCGAGATATTGAGCGGCGGGCAATAGGCCTTCGCCTCTTCGGGCGTCAGCCATTCATTATCGACGCCGTTCAGCCGGTTGGCGTGAATGTGCCGCTTAAAGCTCTGCACATCGTGCACATTGTGCGCGAGCATCATCACACCGCGCTTGGAATACATGGTGTTGTAGTTGAGTTCCTGGCTCAGCCCATCCCAAAGCTTGACCGCGTGATCATACAGATGCGCGCTTTCATCATAGAGATAGTTGGACCGGATGATGGTCGTGTTGCGGCCCGTATTGCCGCCGCCGATCCAGCCTTTTTCAATGACCGCAACATTGGTGATGCCGTATTTCTTGGCGAGGTAATAAGCCGCACCAAGGCCGTGGCCGCCGCCGCCGACAATGATCGCATCATAAGCAGGCTTGGGCGCCGCATCGGGCCATTGTTCCGGCCAGCCCTGATGGCCGCCCAGCGCCTTTGTAAAAAGGCTCAGCGCACTAAAACGGGTCATGAATGTACCTCAACAAAAGGCGTATAGGTGATCAGCATTGTGCAGCCCTGCTTGCTTCCCGCGCGATGCATGGCCCCAGGCATTCGCAGAACAAAGTCACCCGGCCCATAGCTTGCTTCATCGTCAAAGAAATCACCCTCAAGCACATAAATTTGTTCAATTTCGTCGTGCGAATGCAATTCCCCCAAGGGGCTGGGCGCAACGGTCATCACCATCGTCCGATAGCCACGGGGATCATCAATGAGCGACCGGATTTCAACGCCGGGCTCTATGCCGGCTGCGGCCATTTTCACGGATCCGGATTGCGGCAACCCTGTCATGCGCGGTCCTTGGCCAAAGCGGCTTTGGCGCGGTCGACGTAAAAGTCCTTAAAGTCCTCAACCAGCTTTTCCTCAACCGCATAAGGCCCGGGGCGATAGCCGTCGGTTGAGATGCCCTTATGATTGATCGTCGAAAAATGGCCGTCCTGCGTGTTGGTTGTCCGCCACAGGGCTGCGAGGTGATCAGAATCGTAATCGACACCTTCCACCGCATCTTCATGCACGAGCCAGCTGGTCCGCAGCAGCGTCTTATCCGCCGCCACTGGCGTCAGAGAGAACGTCACCACATGGTCACAGCAGAAGTGATGCCAGCTATTGGGCTGCGTCCAGACCGACAGGCTGGATGTTTCCGGTTCCGTAAACGGACCGATCAGCTTCTTGCAGGCAATCTTGCCGTCAATCGACTGTGTCACGGCCCCATTGGCGAGCGGAAGCCGCGCCATGCGGTGCCACCAGCCATCCGGAAACTCGATCAAGTCACGGAAGATGCCCATGGCCTTCCACTGGTCCCGCTTGGCGTCCACCATCGCGTCGAAGGCGCTATCGTCAACGACATCGGCCTCACCATCCTCCGGCAATCCCTTGCCGAAGCCATAGGTGCCGAGAACGCTGATCAATTCCGGGTGCCCCGCGTCGCAGTGATAGCACTCGCGGTTGTTTTCCATCACCAACTTCCAGTTGGCATCTTCGATGTAGTTGTCCTGCACGACGACCTTGCAGCGTTCCAGATCATAGACCGCTATCTGGTCGATGATGTCCGCCTTAACCCGATCGATTGGCGGCGGCGTGTCATCCATGCAGATGAAAATCAGCCCGCCGACATTTTCCAGAGCAACCGGTGCGAGGCCGTTTTCCTTCTTGTCAAAGTCCTCCGCCATGCTGCGCGCCGCAATCAGCGCACCATCAAGTCCGTAAGTCCATTGATGGTAAGGACAGGTCAGGCGGGGCGCGCGGCCCCTTTGCTCCAGGCAGATCCGTGCCCCACGATGCCGGCAGGAATTCCAGAACGCCCGCACTTCATTGTCACGTCCGCGAATGATGATGATGGAGTTGTGCGCCACTTCGAACACGAAATAATCGCCCGGATTCTTCACATGCGCGCCGGTGCAGGCATAGAGCCAGACCGATTTCAGCATGACCTGCGTGTCAAACCGAAAGGCCTCCTCGCTCACATACAGGTCGCGCGGCAGGCTCAGGCCCTTGCGGTCCGACGCGAGAAGTTGGGCAATGGGTTCGAAGCGGGACATGGTCTTAGCTCCTTAACGCGTTGTTTTCCGGATCATATGGCGAATCCTCAATGAGGGTCGCCTTATGAAGCTTACCAAGAATGGCGATTTCAAACTCCGCACCAGCAACGGCAAGGCCCGGCTGGATCATCGCCAGAGCAAGGCTTTTGCCCACGCGCCAGCCATAGCCGCCAGATGTCGCACGCCCTACGATTTCGCCATCCTTGTAAATGGCTTCAGACCCGCGTGCGTCCGCATCGGTCACGCCGTGCACTTCCATCGTCACCAGCGTGTTGGAAAGGCCCTTATCCTTCCAGGCCAGCAGCGCATCCTTGCCGAAGAAGCCCGGCTTTTTGAGACTGATGAACCGGTCCAGACCGCTTTCCAGCGCCGCATATTCAACCGACAGTTCGCGTGGGATCAGCTTATAGCTCTTTTCCAGCGCCATCAGCGTCATCGCGCGGATGCCAAAGGGCTTGATGTCAAATTCGGCCCCGGCCTCC
>JBBATT010000136.1:0-6394 GCA_040398605.1 Chakrabartia sp. | reverse complement strand
CAGCGACGCTCTATCTGATGGCGATAGGGGCGCCGCGCTGGCTTGGCGCGATCACGCCGATCGGCGGGGTGATGATGATCGCAGGCTGGCTTTGGCTCGCCTGGCAATTCGCCCGACGCTAGCGCGCGGCACCCTCCAGAAACGCCGCTACATCCGCGATCTCGACCTTGTGGTCGACATAAGCGCGTCCGATGCCTTTGCTGAGAATGAAGGGCAGTTTTCCGCCGGACATCTTCTTGTCATGCAGCATGTGCTCAACCAGTCTTTGTCCGCTGGCCTTCACATGGGCGTCCTGAGCTGAGACCGGGAGGCCAATGCTGGCCAGATGATCGGTGACGCGTTGGGCGTCGTCTGCTGCCAAGTGGCCGATACGGGCGGAATAGGCATGGGCGATTGCCATACCGGCCGCCACGCCTTCTCCGTGCAGGAGCACATCTGAAAAACCCGTCTCCGCCTCAAGCGCATGGCCAAATGTGTGGCCAAGGTTGAGAAGGGCGCGGTGATCCTCGGTTTCACGTTCATCGGCAGCGACGATCTTCGCCTTAGCGCGCACCGAATGCTCGATGGCCTTCACCAGAGCATGCTGGTCCCGCGCGAGGATCTTGGCCGCATGCGTTTCACACCAAGCGAAGAAATCCGCGTCATTGATAAGCCCATATTTCACGACTTCGGCATAACCGGCGCGCATCTGCCGGTCCGGCAAGGTCTCGAGAACGGTCGGGTCGATGACGACCAGCGCAGGCTGGTGGAAGCTGCCAACAAGGTTTTTGCCCGCGCGGACGTTGATCGCTGTCTTGCCGCCCACGGATGAATCGACTTGCGCCAGCAGGGTTGTGGGGACTTGGATGAAGCCGCATCCGCGCTTTAAGATGGACGCCGCAAAACCGACAAGATCGCCGATGACGCCGCCGCCCAAGGCAATGATTTTGTCTTTGCGTTCGACGCCGAGATCCAACAGGGCGTCAATCAATCGTTCGAGTTGTAACCAACTCTTTGTGCCTTCCCCGGCGGGAAGGACGATGGTCTTTGCGTCGTTGCCAAACGCCTTTTGCAGGCGTGCAAGTTGTGTCTTTGCCACGGTCTCATCGGTGATGATGATCGGCGGACGTCCCGCCAGCACCGGCGCAATGCAATGATCCGCCCGATCGAGCAGGCCGTTGCCGATGAGAATGTCATAGCTGCGGACACCAAGCCCGACATTGACGGTCGCCTTCATGGGAGTGCCTTCATAATGGCGTCCAACGTCGCCTCATGGGGGGTGGATTGGCTTTTCACGTGGAGGTGCGCCTGCGCGTAGAGCGGGTTGCGCTCCTGCGCGAGTTTTGTGAGTATCTCGCGCGCGTCGCCATTTGCGAGCAACGGTCGGTCTCCCTTGCGTGCGGTGCGTTCCACCAAGGTGTCGATATCGGCGTCCAGCCAGATCACGATAGCGCGCTCCAGCATGAGGGTGCGCGTTTCTTCATTGATGAATGCGCCGCCGCCTGTCGCAATGATTTTGCGCTTTCCATCAAAAAGCCTTGCAATGACACGCCGTTCTCCATCCCTGAAATGCGCCTCTCCGAACTTTTCGAAGATTTCGGGGATAGATAAACCAGCGGCATCCACGATTTCCTGATCTGCATCAACGAACGGAATTTGAAGGCGCTGCGCTAGGCGGCGGCCAATGCTCGTCTTTCCAACGCCCATCATTCCCACAAGGGCGATCGGCTTTGTTTTAGGGTCAAGCGTGGGTTGCGTGTCGGGATTCATCGGCGGGGGCTATACACAGCCAAGGCCTGTCGGGCAAAAGGCGACGAAACCTTCTTGAAGAGGCCGTTTGGACGTTTATGGGCAGAACAGTAAAATTCGGTATGTCGCTTAGGGCCATCATCGGATAACTGTTCATTTTTGCGGGTCGATAAATGGAAGCCTCCGGCAAAGTTATGGAAATGCGGGTGAATGTTCATGCGTCCTGACACACGTGTCTCAAGACTGGTACTGATGGCCACAGCTGGCATCGTGCTGGCGGCTATTCCTGCATTGAGCCAAGATCGTCCCGAATCGATCCTTCCACCGGGCTTTGGTGACGCACCGGAAGCACCTACGCCGCGCAAGCAGGAGCCGGAGCAGGTGCGGCCACGCGCGGATTCGGACCCGCGTCCGGTTGTCGCGTCTGGGTCAACGCCGTCAACACCGACCAATGGCGATCCGACAGCACTTGCAGCGTCGGCAGCGCCGGATGAAACGAAGGACGAGGACGCGGCCGATACTCCGGTGCTGCTTGTCGATATTCCGTCACAGGTCCGGCGTTCCACCGACGTGGTCGGGCTTTTAGGGGCGACTGATGGGAATATGGGCGTTGGCGCCTTTTCCGGCATAAATGGCCGCTATCTCCAGTCGATCCTGAACAAAATTGAAGCGCCCATTGCGTCGCGCTGGGCCTCGATTGTGCTGAGGCGCGCCCTGCTGAGCAAGGCACAGACGCCTGCCGGCGTGAGTGGCGCTGATTGGGTTGCTGCACGCGCGGGTCTCCTTGTTCGCATGGGTGAAGCGAACAGCGCCCGTGCTTTGGTGCAGGCCGTCGACGTCGACCAATATACGCCTGCTCTATACGCCTCAGGAATGCAGGCTGCGCTCGCATCGGCCGATCCCGCTGCTTTATGCCCGATGACAGAGGGCGTGGATATTGCGAACAAGGATACAAGCTGGACGCTGGCCCGCGCCATCTGTTCGGCGTTTTCGGGTGAATCGTCACTGGCGTCCGCGCAGCTTGATCGGGCGCGCAGCCGTAAGGGGGACAACAACCCGGACGTCATTTTCGCCGAAAAGGTGGTCGGCGCGGCGTCGAATACGCGACGCGCAGTGACTGTGAACTGGGAAGAGATCGATTCAATCGACACCTGGCGCTTTGGAATGGCGACGGCCACGGGCCTCGAAATACCCGAACGACTGATGCAGAGGCTCAACCCGAGGACGCGGGCATGGCGTGCGCAAGCGCCGTTGCTGAGCTTCTCGTCTCGTCTCAATGATGCGGATCGCGCAGGGGCTCTTGGCATCCTCTCCAGCCGCGCACTCGTTGATTTTTATGGTGCGGCCTTTGATGAGACAGATGCCGGCGAACGCGGCGGGAAGCCGTTCGATCTTTTGCGGCAAGCTTTCATCGCCGATAGCGATGCAGACCGTGTCCAGATGATGACGCAGTTCTGGTCAAATGAATCGCTTGGTGAATGGCAAGATTACGCGCGGCAGATCACCACGGCACGATTGGCGACACAGATACGGCCAAGTGAGGATTTTGCGGAAGAAGCGCCTCTGTTGATTGCATCGATGTTTTCATCTGGCCTCGATACGCAGGCCGCCGCTTGGGCTCCCGTCGTTCAAGCGAGTGATATTCCGCTGGCTTGGGGCTATCTGGCCGTTGGCGCGCCCCGCAGCGTGGGAAATCTCTCTGAAAGCGAAATTGAAAACTTCGGCAGCGCGGGGGACGAGAATAGCGAGCTGCGGTCTAGGTTCCTCTTTGCGGGCTTAGCCGGCCTCGGACGTGTTGCTGGTGCGTCGTTAACCTCTATGGCCGAGCAGTTTGAAGTTCCGATTGGCCGCCGCTCTGCGTGGTCTGATGCGCTGGAGCAGGCCGTTCAACGCAAGTCGGTTGGCACCGTTGCCATTCTATGTGCAGTTGGTCTGCAATCCAGCCACTGGGAGGATATCCCTCCGGCCCATCTCTACCACGTCGTTTCAGCTTTGCGCCGTGTTGGTTTGGACGCCGAGGCGCGCATGATTGCGGTTGAGGCCGTCTCTCGCGTCTGACAATGTCCATGTCGGCTGACCATGGACTGATTGCACGCTTCTTAGAGATGATGTCGGCTGAGGCTGGTGCCGCGCGGAATAGCCTGATGGCTTATGAGTCGGATCTGCGGGCCGCCTCAACTCAGCTTAGTGGTGGTCTCTCAACTGCAGATGCAGAAGCGATTAACAGGCTGGCCGATCATTGGACGGATCTTGCCGCATCTTCCGTTGCCCGCAAATCATCGGCGTTGCGTCGGTTTTTCAGGTTTTTAGCGGATGAGGGGCACCGTGATGATGATCCTTCCCACGCGCTGCCTAAGCCCAGCCGCGGCAGAAGTCTTCCCAAGACCTTGAGCCACGCAGATATTCAGGCGTTGTTCGTCGAGGTGGAACGTCGCAAGTCCATGGAGCACCCAAAGGTCGCGGATATTCGCCTCCATGCGCTTCTGGAAATTCTCTATGGCTCAGGTCTTCGGGCGACGGAGGCCGTGTCGCTCAATGTGCGGGCGATTGTTCCGGACCGGCCCTTTGCGATCCTGAAGGGAAAGGGTGACAAGGAACGGCTTGTTCCGGTGTCAGACCGTGCAAGGTCAGCGGTGGCGGACTGGATGGTTGTGCGCCCTCCCGGTTCGCAATGGCTGTTCCCATCGGGCAAATCGCATCTGAGCCGCGTTCGCCTGTTTCAAATGATCAAGGAGTTGGCGGCACAGGCCGGATTATCGCCTGACAGGATCAGTCCACATGTGTTGCGTCACGCCTTTGCGACACATTTGTTGGAAGGCGGGGCGGACCTTCGCGCGCTCCAGATGCTGCTTGGCCATGCCGATATCTCGACGACTGAAATTTATACGCATGTGGACAGCAAGCGTCTGGTTGAACTGGTCAATGCACGGCATCCTCTCGTTGACGTCCGGCGTCGTGGCTCGTAACCGCTGCACTCATGGTAGCCTTGCTTGAATTTGAAAAACCGGTCGCAGAACTTCTCGCACGCATCGCTGAATTGCGGGAAAGCGCCGACGCGACGGACATCGACTCTGAAATCGCGAAATTGGAAGCAAAGGCGGATCGCCTGCTGCATGACACCTATGCCAAGCTGACACCCTGGCAGAAGACACAGGTGGCGCGGCATCCGGATCGGCCCCATTTCAAGCACTATGTTGCCCAGTTGATCGATGATTTTATGCCCCTGGCCGGCGATCGCGCGTTTGGCGATGATCAGGCCATTCTCGGCGGGCTTGGTCGTTTGGGCGGACGCCGCGTCATGGTGATTGGCCATGAAAAGGGCGATGATACGGCGACGCGCATTCGCCATAACTTTGGCATGGGCAAACCTGAAGGGTACCGCAAAGCCATTCGCCTGATGGAATTGGCGGATCGCTTCAATGTCCCGGTCGTGACCCTCGTCGACACGTCCGGCGCTTTTCCGGGTGTGCAGGCGGAGGAACGCGGACAGGCCGAAGCGATTGCCCGCTCAACGGAAAAATGCCTGGAACTGGGCGTGCCGCTTATTGCTGCTGTGGTTGGCGAAGGCGGATCAGGTGGCGCCGTGGCGTTGGCTGCTGCCAACCGTGTGCTGATGTTTGAACATGCCGTCTATTCCGTTATCTCGCCGGAAGGCTGCGCCTCTATCCTTTGGCGCACAGCCGAGAAGGCAGCGGACGCCGCTGAGGCGATGCGAATCACAGCACAAGACCTAAAACGTCTTGGCGTCATCGATGAAATTGTGGCTGAACCTGTTGGTGGAGCGCACCGCTCCCCCGCGACTGCCATCGATGCTTTGGGCGCAGCGATCGGCAAGTCATTGGATTCATTGTCTCGTCTGAACCGTGATCAGGTAAAGCAAGAACGCCGACAAAAATTTCTTGCGATGGGCGGTCTGTAATCCCACTTTCGCCTTCATCCTGCTGCGGGATGATAGGAGTGCGTAAATGAAGATGTGGGTGTTGGCGGGATCCGCCATTGCGGTTCTGATGGCGCAGGGTCTGTCTGCGCAAAGCGTTTCAAAACCTGCTGCCGCCTCCGTTCCGCAGTCCATGTCAGCCAAAGATAAGGCAACCGGCGCTAAGGCGCATCCCGAATTGCTGGCGGAATTTGGTGGCCTTTATGAAGGCCCTCAAGCAGCTTACGTCACCACGGTTGGTCGGAAGATTGCGTCGGAATCCGGGCTAGCGAACCAACCGACAGAATTCACGATCACTTTGCTCAATTCACCCGTCAACAACGCGTTCGCGATCCCCGGCGGCTATGTTTATGTCACGCGCCAGTTGATGGCCCTGATGAATAATGAAGCCGAGCTTGCTTCTGTTCTCGGCCATGAAGTCGGCCATGTCGCGGCCCGCCATAGTCAGAAGCGCAGCAACCGGGCGACGCGCGCGGGTCTTGGGGCCGTGCTGGCGACTGTTTTGGGCGGCGTCCTTCTGGGGGGTGATGGCGCAAAGCTTGGCCAGCAACTCGGGGGCGCCATCGCGCAGCGTTACGTCCTCAGCTATTCCCGTGCGCAGGAATATGAGGCGGATGACCTCGGCGTAACCTACCTTGCTAAAAGCGGTTATGATCCGGTTGCGTCCTCAACCATCTTGGCATCGCTGGCTGCGCAGACCTCGCTTGATACCCGCCGCGCCGGTAAATC
>JBBATT010000135.1:0-6418 GCA_040398605.1 Chakrabartia sp. | reverse complement strand
ACTTTTGGGCATGAATGCGGTTTTCCGCTTCATCCCAGATCAGCGACTGCGGGCCGTCCAGCACACTATCCGTCGCTTCCTCACCACGATGAGCGGGAAGGCAGTGGAGAAACTTCGCATCGGCCTTGGCTTTGCCCATCAACGCATCGTTCACTTGGAACGGGAACATGGCGGCAATTTTGTTGTGAACATGGTCCTGCCCCATCGATACCCATGTGTCGGTGATGACCACGTCCGCACCCGCCACAGCCTCTGCCGCATCATGAACGATATCGATCCGCGCACCAGCGGCGCGGGCCTGATCCACAAACACCGCATCGGGCTCATAGCCCTTGGGGCAACCGATTCGGACATTGAACTTCAGCAAACCTGCCGCTTCAATGATGGACGCCAGAACATTGTTCCCATCCCCCAACCAAGCAACTTCAAGGCCGGAAAGTGCCTTTCCATGCTCCAGCAATGTCAGCAGGTCTGCCACAATCTGGCAGGGATGCGACAAATCTGTCAGCCCGTTGATCACAGGCACATTGGCATGAGCGGCGAGGTCTTCAATCTTGCCATGGTCGTCTGTGCGGATGACGATGGCGTCGACCATACGGGAAAGAACCCGTGAGGTATCCGCAACCGTTTCTCCGCGGCCAAGCTGCATCTGACCTGCGGCCATAAACATAGCATCGCCGCCAAGCTGCCGCATCGCCATTTCAAAGCTCACCCGGGTGCGCGTCGAATTCTTCTCAAAGATCATGCCCAAAGTATGATCTTTGAGCGGCGCGTCTGCATCCGGACGCCCTTTTGGCCAACCTTTACGCGCGGCCTTTCGGTCCAGCGCGTCATTCAGGATCGCCGCAAGGGCATCCCCGCCTGCATCAGACAGGTTGAGGAAATGCCGCGTCACGCCGCATCCGGCAGCGCAAAGCTGGCGGCTCCTGCAGAAAGCTTTTCGATGCACTCCGCAATATGGCTTTCATCGATGTTGAGCGGCGGCAGAATGCGGACAACATTATCGCCGGCAGCCACAGCCAGAAACCCATGATTGTCCCGCAGGTGCGCCACAAACGCACGGCTGTCATGCTTGAGCTTGAGGCCAAGCATCAATCCCATGCCACGCACGCTGTCGAACAGTTGGTCGTGGTTCGGGATCAACTGTTCAAGGCTGGCGCGTAGACGGTCCCCCGTCGCACGCACCTGTTCCAGAAAACCGGGCTCCAAAATGACGTCGAGCACGGCCATGCCGGCGGCACAGGCCAGAGGATTGCCGCCATAGGTGCTGCCATGCGTGCCCGCGACCATTCCGGCAGCTGCCTTTTCCGTCGCGAGACAAGCCCCAACGGGGAAGCCGCCACCAATGCCCTTGGCCGACGCCAAGATATCCGGGATGACGCCATATTGTTCATACGCATAGAGCGTTCCGGTCCGCGCAACGCCGCACTGGACTTCGTCGAACACCAACATCAGGTCCTTCTCATCGCAAACATCGCGAAGGCCCTGAAGAAAGGCCGGGCTTGCCGGGCGGATGCCGCCTTCGCCCTGAATCGGCTCAACGAGGAAGCCTGCCGTATTGTCGTTTACAGCGGCAAGCGCGGCATCGAGATCATCGAAGGGAACAACCACAAAGCCTTCGAGCAACGGGGCAAAGCCGTCGCGCAACTTTTCCTGATCGGTTGCCGAAATCGTCGCCATGGTGCGGCCGTGGAACGCATTCTTAAACGTAATGAGCACGTTCTTATGCGGATTGCCCTTGGCATGATGATAGCGACGCGCGGTTTTAATCGCGCATTCGACAGCTTCCGCGCCAGAGTTTGTCATGAACAGCGTATCGGCAAACGTGTTGTCGACCAGACGCTGCGCAAAGGCTTCACCCTGCGGACTGCCATAGAGATTAGAAACGTGCATCAGCGTCGCCGCCTGATCCGCGATCGCCTTGGTCAAATGCGGGTGGCCATGGCCAAGCAGGTTGACCGCGATGCCGCTGGCGAAATCAAGCGCGCGACGACCATCCTCACTGATGAGATAGGCCCCTTCCCCTTTGACAGGGCGGAAACCGCACCGGGGATAGACCGGCATCAAGGGCGTGATCGTCATGGCTGCTGCCTCCTGTTCAACCGCAATACAAAAAGGCGGCCAATTGGGGCCGCCTTTAAGCGAAACAGGCTTATATAGAGAGGGAAATGTGCGGACAACCCCCGCTGTCGCCTCTCAGCTTTTGATCTTCCAGCCCGTTTTCAAAAGTGTGTAGCAAAGCAGCGCCAGCGCAATGTTGATCGCCGAGAGGATTCCGACGCCAGACCCGAGCGGAATATCAGCTTCGCCGATGAATCCGTAGCGGAACCCGGAAATCGCATAATGGAACGGATTGGCATGGCTGATCGCCGCGAATGTCGGTGCAAGCTTGTCCACCGAATAGAAAGTGCCTGACAAAAGCGCGAGTGGTGCCACGACAAAGTTGGTCACCGCGGCTGCATGGTCGAATTTTTCAGCCCAGATTGAGGTTAGAACACCCAGGAACGCCAACATGGAGGAGCCCAGAAGGCCAAACAGCGCGATGGCCCAAATGTGCTTTGGCCCCACATGGACGCCCGGCCAAACCAGCATGGCAAGCCAGATCGCAAAGCCAACAAACACGGCGCGCGTGACCGCAGCACCCGCCAGACCGAACAGAACTTCGGCTGTAGAGAGCGGCGGCATCAGATAATCAACAATCGTCCCCTGAATTTTACCGACCAGCAATGAGAAGCTGGAATTGGCAAAAGCGTTCTGCATCATCCCCATGATGATAAGGCCCGGAGCAAGGAAATCCGCGAAGGGCGCACCCAAGACCTCCCGCTTTACGCCACCAAGGGCGACGGTGAAGATGACCAGATAAAGCATGGTCGTCAGCGCAGGTGCCCAGATGGTTTGGAGCTGCACCTTGAAAAATCGGCGCACCTCCTTCACATAGAGAGCCTGCAGCCCTCCCCAGTTGACCGATCTGATCGACGGAACGCCGGGTTCGCTGCGGATGAAAATTTCGGACTCGCTGTTCATTGCCCAATCGCCTATCGGCTCAAGCCGATTGCCGCAAGGGTGGCGCACAGTCCTATTTGGTTGAAGTGGTGAACAAATGTCCTGGACCGACGAACGCATCGAACAATTGAGAACGATGTGGACCAAGGGGATGACAGCATCCCAGATTGCAGAAGAACTCGGTGGCGTCAGCCGCAATGCCGTTATCGGCAAGGCACATCGCCTTGGCCTGCAATCGCGTCCATCGCCTGTAAAGGCCAATGACGGCGAAGCTGCACCTGCCCGCAAGCCCGCAACGCCTCGGGCAAAGCCAGCGCCCGCTGCGGCACCGGTAGCGCCTGTTGTTAAGGCTCAGCCAGCGCCTGCCCGTCCGGCAGCAGCGCCAGCCATGCCGTCTGCCCCGCGTTCAACCAACCCAGACCAGATGCCGCCGACGATCCGGTCGATCGGCCCGGGTGGATTTGTGCGTCAGAACCCAGGCGAACAGAGCTCTCCGCCGCCGCCAGCCCCGCCGCGTCGCTTAGTGCCCGCACGCCCAAGCCCTGAAATTTCTGACAAAACGTCGCTGCTTGATCTGAATGACCGGATTTGCAAATGGCCGCTTGGCCATCCCGGTGAGCCCGATTTCCACTTCTGTGGCACCAAGGTGAACCCCGGTTTTCCGTATTGCGTGGAGCATTGCGGACTTGCCTATCAGGCGCAAATGCCGCGTCGCGATCGCAAGCCGCTGCCCTTTGCCGTTCCGGGTGCCAAACCCAGCGGGGGATAAGTCGCACGACGCACTTGCGCGGGTGACTCGCGGCACACTATAGCGCCGCTATGTCTGACGATCTGTTTGCGTCCACGTCCGCCGTCACTGGGAATTACGACGCATCGTCGATTGAGGTCCTTGAGGGCCTTGAGCCGGTTCGGCGTCGCCCGGGCATGTATATCGGCGGGACCGATGAACGCGCATTCCATCACCTCGCCGCCGAAGTCCTCGACAATGCGATGGATGAAGCGGTTGCAGGGCACGCAAACCGTATCGAAATCCTGCTGGAACCGGGCAACCGGCTGACCATTACCGACAATGGCCGCGGCATTCCTGTTGATCCGCACCCCAAATATCCCGACAAATCGGCGCTGGAAGTGATCCTTTCCACGCTCCATTCGGGCGGTAAGTTCAATGGCAAAGCCTATGCGACCTCCGGCGGCTTGCACGGCGTTGGCGTCTCCGTCGTCAATGCGCTGTCGAGCGACACGGTGGTTGAAGTCGCACGGAATAAGGAATTGTTCCGTCAGCGCTTTTCCAGAGGCCTGACAATAGCGCCGATCGAGAAGCTCGGCCCCGTCAACAATCGTCGTGGGACGAGCGTTGCCTTTACGCCCGATACCGAGATCTTCGGAGAGATGAATTTTAAGCCGGCGCGCCTATTCCGGCTGGCACGGTCCAAGGCTTATCTTTTTGCCGGTGTCGAGATCCGCTGGAAATGTGCAGCCGAACTCATCTCTGATGACACACCAACCGAGGCTGTTTTCCAATTCCCCGGCGGCCTTGCTGACCATCTGCGCGAGCAAGTGGGCGACCGCGAGTGCGTCACCGCAGACTTCTTTTCTGGAAATCAGGACTTCCACGAGGAACAGGGTCGCGTCGAATGGGCCGTGTCTTGGCCGCTTTGGTCTGAAGGCAGCTACAGCTATTATTGCAACACGATCCCGACACCTGATGGCGGAACGCATGAAGCAGGCCTTCGTGCTGCGATCGTCAAGGGAATCCGGGCTTTTGGCGCGCTCGTCGGCCTGAAAAAGGCGGAAGGGCTTCAGGCAGAGGACATCATCACCGGGTCGGAAGTCATGCTTTCGGTGTTCATTCGGGAACCGCAGTTCCAGAGCCAGACAAAGGATCGTCTGACCTCACCTGAAGCTGCCCGACTGGTCGAGAACGCCGTTCGCGATCACTTGGACCATTTTCTTGCCGATAATATGGAGCGCGGCAAAGCGCTTCTCGGTTTTGTGCTCGATCGCATGGATGATCGACTGCGGCGCAAGGCTGAAAAAGAAATTAAAAGAAAAACAGCAACTTCTGCACGAAAGCTTAGACTTCCCGGGAAGTTGACAGATTGCTCTGAGGACGGCCCGGAAAGCACCGAGCTCTTCATCGTGGAAGGCGATAGCGCCGGCGGCTCCGCCAAGCAGGCGCGCAATCGCAAAACGCAGGCAATCTTGCCGATCCGCGGCAAAATATTGAACGTGGCATCGGCCTCATCTGACAAAATCCGCGCAAACACCGAAATCGCTGACCTCGCCCAGGCGATGGGCTGCGGGATGCGCAAGGAGTGCAACCCGGATCTACTGCGTTACGAACGCATCATCATCATGACTGACGCCGACGTCGATGGCGCGCATATCGCGACCCTGCTGACGACGTTCTTCTTCCAGGAAATGGCAGAAGTCGTGCGGCAAGGGCATTTGTATATCGCCCAGCCGCCCCTCTATCGTCTGACCGTGGGTGCAAAGTCGATCTACGCCCGCGATGACGCGCATCGGGCCGAGATTGAAGCCAATGAATTCAAGGGTAAAAAGGTCGACGTTGGCCGGTTCAAAGGGCTTGGGGAAATGAACCCCAACCAGTTGAAGGAAACAACGATGGATCCTGCGTCACGATCCCTCATTCGGGTGACTTTGCCGCAGGAATATGAGGAGCGCGCCGGCGTCCGTGATCTGGTCGACCGGCTAATGGGGAAAAATCCGGAGCACCGTTTCCAGTTCATTCAGGAAAATGCGGCACGGGTAGATGAAGAGGTGATCGACGCATGAAGACATACACAGCACTTGCCGCTTTGGCCCTTTTGTCGGCCTGCGGATCAAAGCCCGCCGATGAGGCCGCCCCGGAAACCAGTGTGACCGGCACGGAAACTGCATCAGCCGACGCACGCCCCGCCGCTTGGGGGCAGTGTGCCGCATGCCACACAATCGCTAAGGACGCGCCGCACGCTTTAGGTCCCAATCTCTGGGGCGTGGCAGGCACCAAGGCCGGTGAGATTAAGGGTTATGAATTCTCGCCTGCCATGAAGGCCTCGGGCATTGTCTGGGATGAAACCACCCTCGACACATATCTGACCAACCCGCGCGCTGCAGTTCCCGGGACCAAAATGTCCTTCGGTGGCATCGCCGATGCCGCAAAGCGCAAGGAACTCATCACCTGGCTGATGGCGCAAAAGTAAACCTAATCAGCCGCCAGCCGGGCCAAAATCCGTCTGGCGGCGTCGACATGCATGGTCTCGATCATGCGATCGCGGAAGCGTTCTGCTCCACCTGAGGCCGCTGCCACAAGCGCACGTGCGTCTTCCACTTCGGACTCTGACGGAGAAAAGGCCGCGTTCGTCGCGGCAATCTGGTTCGGGTGTATCAGCGTCTTGCCGTCAAATCCCATCAT